>JALGZO010000029.1 GCA_025774865.1 bacterium
CGAACGTTCCCCCACCGTTCTGCAGGGTACCCGTCGACATCGACTGCTGGGCGCAGGTCACGTGCGGGTCGCCGACGGTGTACAGTCCGTTCGCGTCAGTGAAGCCAGTCAGATTGTGCGCAGAGAGAACTCGACCGCGCGAGCTGCTGTTCGCGTCGCCCTCGATCTGGACGAAGAAGAACCCCGAGAGGTCCGTGTTCGGCGTCCAGCAGATCTCGTAGAACTCGACATCGTCGGTACTGACGTCGTTCATCAGGATCTCGTTGATCGTCGGCGTATCCTGCGCGAAGCCGAGCGAGGCGAGGCCCAGTATGCACGCGGCGGACAACAGGATGGTCGTGACTTTCTTCAACTTCTCACCTCCGAGGAGTGAGGCGTGAACTGGCGGAAATCCGCCGCGGGACGGCCACTCCGCCCCATATTGCTCCGCATCCATCATAGCGGAGCGCGAAAACCCATTTCAAGCCGGCTCCGGGCCCTTCCGAGCGGGCCCCGAGGCCGCTCTCGGCCTCGAAGCCCTCCCATCAGCTGCTTCACCGCACCAGGATCATCTTCCGGGTCGCGGACTTCCCTTCCGCCTGGAGGCGGTAGAAGTAGACGCCGTTCGAAACGGCCTTGCTCTGCTCGTTCCGGCCGTTCCAGTCCACCACGTGCGCTCCGGCCTCGACCGGCCCGTTCACGAGCGTCCGGACCAGGCGACCGGAGACGTCGAACACCCGGAGCCTCACGTCCGAGGTGCGCGGCACCGCGAACCCGATCCGGGTGGCCGACCCCGTGAACGGGTTCGGAACGCTCTGGTGAAGCGTGAAGCTCAGAGCCGCCGCCGGACCGGTGACACCCGTCGCGTCCGACCCGTCCGGCATCAAGATGTCGAAATCCCCGCGCGGCTGGATCTTGTACTGGCCGAACGCGAAGTCCACGATCCCGCGGATGGCGCGTTCCTCTCCGAAGACCGGTTCGAAGGTCAGCGCCCCGAGGCTACCGATCTGCGCGTCGTCGTCGACCAGGGTCTCCTCAGCCGTTTCCGGCGGGGTGTTGTCGATGAAATACTGCCCGAAGCTGGCACTGGCGTTCGTCACGGTCGCGCTCTTCACGATGACGAGAACGCTCTCCCAGGGTTCCGACGCGGGCATGATTCCGGTGCTGTCAGGCGGCAGATCCGTGGTGTCGAGCTCGAACTCGGGCACGGCACCGACCGCGCCGTAATTCGTGAAGGCCTCGCCGAAGTGCAGATTGACCTGCGTCTTCCCGAAGAACTCACCGACGTCCCCCGAGACGGCGATCGAGTCACCGACGTCCACGAGTCCGATGAAGCTCGTACCGCCGGTGAATACCTGGATGCCGTGAAACGCGGGATCCGTCGTGTAGTTGTTCTGGATCGTGAACTCGTTGTCGGCGATCGTGCCGGGGGCGGTCGTCACGACGCCGGCACAGTTCACGGGGGATCCCGCGAACGACGAGCTGTCGGATGTACCGGTCGTGGTCGACTGAATCGTCTCGATGTCGACCAGACCTCGGAAAAGGTCGAAGTCGCCCTGCGCTGGACCGCGGGCGGTGAACCCGTCGTTGTCCACGACCTCGATGTGGTAGTCGATCTCGGGGCCGACCACGGAGCCGAGGTCCCCTTCCCACGTATCGCCCACGGGGTTCGTCATGGCCACTGTCGTCGTGGTCGTGTCGTTGTTCACTCGATAGACGAGGTTCGCCGTCGCGATCGTGCCGTTGAAGTCGATGATCTCCGCCGTCACCTTCAACGTCGACGGGGCCGCGAGCGGCGGGATCGGCGTGTAGCGGATCGTGCCGATGATCGGCGGGCCGATGATGTCCTGGTCATCCCTTGGCTCTAGCTTCCGCTCGCTGAACGAGTAGCCCACGACTCCCGACACGCTCACGAGCGAGTCGCCGAGCGACGGGTTGTAATTATAGAACGCGTCGTCGCCGATCAGCGCCGTCCCGCTCGTGTCCGTCACCTCGAACTGGCCGTTGCCGTCGTCCGGGAGCGTGACTTCCAGGTCGTCGAGACGCACGTGGACGCCTTCCCAGGGCTCACCCGCGGACGGTGGGGCGGTCGTGATCGGAAGGTCACTGGCCGTGCGAACGTCGGGACCGGGAACCGGATTCCCGCTCGAGAGGATCGTGACGTTGGAGGCCCCGAAGAACGACACCTCGGTGTTTCCGAAAAACTCCTCCACGGTGCCCGAGACCCGCACGCTGTCCCCGCGCTGCACCGAAGTCTCGGAGAGGTTGTCGTGGCAGTACACTCCGGTCCAGAAGCCGGTGCCGGACTGAACCACGAACGTGCCGGCGTTGTAGAGCCCGTTCTCGGCGGTGACGATCCCCTCGATGTTGACGGGGTTGCCGACCTCGGCCGAGCTGCCAGCGTCGCTGGGCGGCGTATGGAACTGGACCGCGAAGATGGACTGTGTCCCCCAACGCAGAGACCGCGTCGAGAAGTCCGGGAACTTGCTGAACCCCGTCCCCGCCGCGTTGCCCCCGTCGAACCCCCGCACGAAGTACTCGATGATGTCGCCGTCACTGTGCGGCCCGATCGTGCCCGTGTACTGGTCGGTGGCCGAGAGGGACATGCCGACCGAGTCGGGGAGCCCGCCGTTGACGGTGAAGACGACCCACATCGAGCCGATTCCGTCCGTGTCCGTCGCCGTGATCGTGATGTCCGTCGTCTCCGTGGCTCTCGGATCCGGATTGTCGACGATCAGATCGGAAAGGAGCGGGCCCGCGTTCGCGATGTTCGGCGCGCCGGGCGTGGGCGTGCCGAGGGCGAGATCATTCCGACTGTGGCCCGTGTCCGTGGAGCTGGCGTCGCGGCTGAGCGACTCGCCCACGCTGATGAACGTGATGAATCCGTCGTCGTCGCTCGCGCCCACTCCGAGACAGATGTCGCTGGCGCAGAGCGTGGAATCCCGCCACTCGATCGCATCGATCAGAGTCGCGCCGCCCGGCGGATAGTCGTCGTAGAGATAGAGGGCCTCGTAGCGGTTGAACTGTCCGCTGCAGCTCGCGGCGAACCCCCGCCCCGGCCACAGTCCCACCTGGTCGTCATGGGTGCCGATCGGATCGTCCGGAGAGACCAATACCAGATTCGTCACGGCCGGATCGTCCGTGTCGTGGTCGAACGTGGCGTCGAAGAACTCGAAATCGGGATCGAACCCGAAGCGCTGGAGAAACCCGTCGTTCTCGTCGCCGGGCACCAAGTCGATGTTGTCCTTCGCCAACACGACATAGCTCTGCGGTCCGAGCATCGTTCCCGCGGGAATCTCCCAGAAATCCTCGCCCCCGCAGGTCCCGTCGAACTCCGTGCCGGCGATGGCCCAGCCACCGATGTCCTCCGTGACGGTCGTGGACTTGTTGTAGAGCTCGATGAACTCGGCTCCGTCGAACTCGGAGCCGGGGTTCGGAAACACTTCGTTGATCACCACGTTCGCGGCGACCGGCGGGACCAGAACCAAGGCAAGCGCGAGGCTCATCCAGCCGACGTTCAGCAGACGCATGAGGCTCCTCACTGACACGCGGGGGCTCTGCCCCGGATCAAGGATGTAGACGGTACGCGACACCGGATCCCGCGACGGGAACTTCCCGAGGGAGCGATCTGTAGGAGGTAACGATGGGCGACCGGTGCCAGGAGATGGATCCCCATCCGGGTGCTCGCCGCCAGCTCGCTGCTCCCCTCGCGCACCACCCTGTTCGCCACGGGACGGACGAATCGGTAGGCCCCGCCTGAGGGGTCCCCCGGACGGAGCATTCAACCATACCAGATTTCGGCCAA
>JALGZO010000030.1 GCA_025774865.1 bacterium
ACCGGTGGCACGAACGGCTTCACCGAGCTCGACAAGGGCGCCTTCGGATCGAGGTTCGTGCCGAAGAGCCTCATCCAGAAGTAGAGGTCGATGAGGAAGCCGGCCGGAAAGGTGAGCGCCGGCAGGGCGAGGAATGCCGCCCACCGGCTGTGGACCATCATCGCCGCGAGCACGAGGAGCACGAGCACCCCGATCGCCATCACCGAGAGCGACCGTTCCAGGACCGCCGCCTCTCCCAGGGGCCTCATTCCGATGTAGTGATTGAGACCGTCGATCTCGCTCACGTCTCCGGTGAGGTGCGTGAGATAGGCTTGCAGGTGCAGCCCCTTCGGGTACTGCGGCGCGTGCAGCGTCATGTGCCAGTACGGCGTGAAGATCGACACCAGCAGCCAGATCGCCGCCCCCCCGAAGAGAAGCGACGGGAGCAGGTAGCGCCCTCGCCGGGTGGCGAGCTCCTGAGTGGGGATCCGGGGCCCCACGACCCTTCTCCAAACGCCCATTTGCGCACTCACGATGTGTTGGTCTCCCCGCCGTGGTGCCGGGCGCCCCGGAAGGAGCGCCCGGCCCGACCGCTAGAGCGCAGTCGGTTTCACCATCAAGTAGCCCGCCATCTCCAGGTGCAGTGCGGAGCAGAATTCGGAGCAATAGTAGCTGAAGACGCCTGCCTGATCGGCGTCAAATTCGAACGTCACGGCTTCCCCGGGCTCGAGGGAGAGGTTCACGTTGTGGGCGGGAAGCGCGAATCCGTGCGTGGCGTCCTCCGCGCGCTCGACGTTCGTGATGTGCCAGCGAACGTGATCGCCCTGGTTGATCGCCACGTGCTCGGGCGTGAAGTGGCTGCGGATCGCCGTCATGTAGATGTCGACGTTGCGACCCTGGCGGACCACGCGCTCACCGCCGGCCTTCGCGGCGTTGGAGTCGACTTTCTGAGTGAGCGGATCCCACCCGATCTCCGGATAGACCGTCCACGGGCTCAGCTTGTCGGCCTTGACGATCTGAGCGTAGTGCGGCTCCCCGATGCCGATCGGCATGTCGTAGAGAAGCTGCATCTTGTCGCCGGACTCGGCGATGTCGATGAGCTGGAAGTTCTGCGGGAGGAGCGGCCCCGGCGGGAAGAACCGGTCCACCGACCACTTGTTGAGGGACACGAGGTAGTTCCCGTCTGGGGAGACGGTGTCGCCCTCGCTCGCGGCGATGTGACCCACGTTGTAGTGGACGGGGATTTTCGTGACGAGCGACCAGGCCACGTCCGGGTTCAGGCTCTCGTAGTCGCCTCCCAGGGTCCACCGCGCGACGGCGGTGTCCAGGAAGAGCGACGTGTAGGCGTAGCCCTTGTCGTCGAACTGCGTGTGAAGCGGGCCCAGTCCCAATTCGACCTGGGCCTCGACCACCGCGTCCTGATCCAGGACCGGCACGCCGTACTGGTCCGGCTCCCAGTTCTTGTCGGCGATCGCCTGCTTGATCCGGTCGATGCTGTAGATCGTCACGTGCGGGTCGAGCTTGCCGGAAACGACGATGAAGTCACCCTTCGGGGCGACGTCGACGCCGTGGGGACTCTTCGGCTCGGGCGCGAAGAAGAGGATGCCTTCCTTCACGCACGTGTCGAGCGAGATCACCGCGAAGCCGTTGATCTTCGAAGTCTTGCCGGCCCGGAAGGCGGCCTCGGCCTTCGGCAGGTCGATGATGTGCAGGTAGTCCGCGTCGCGCTGGGAGGCGCCGGCCTCGAACGGCGCGTTGCCGGACTCGATGCCGCCGGTGGCGAGCTCGGTGTTGAACGAGTTGCCGAAGATCCAGCCCTCGCTCGCGAGCTTGCCGGCGTCGAAGATGTCCTGCCAGTACGGCGGCAGCTCCAGGGCGAAGGACTGCGACTCGTCGATGCGTCCCGCAGAGCGGTCGAACTTCCACAACGTGACCATACCGCGGTAGGACTCGTTGTACTCGTCGATCGGAGCGTACTCGTTGCCGAGCGGGGTCGCGTACTGGCCGCCCTCGATGATGTACTCGGTGTTCGGGGTGACCATCGTGCCGCCGTGGTCGTTGTTCGCGATGGGGTTCTTGACGATCTGCTTCGTCTCGAAGTCCTTGAGGTCGATCACGGCGACGCGGGCGTTGGCCTTGTCGTTGATGAAGCAGTACTCGCCGTCGTAGTCACCGTTCGTCTCGCTGAGCGCGGGATGGTGGGTGTCGCCCCAGGAGAGCTCGTTGCCGTTCACGTATCCGGCCTCGAGGATCTCGTCGCCCACGCCGTATCCCCAGCCCTGCCAGGGTTCGGGTGTGAAGACCGCGATGGAGCGGATGAGCCTCATCGAGGGCAGCCCGATCACGAACACCTGGCCGCTGTGTCCGCCGGAGGAGAACATGATGTAGTCGTCGTGGCGCCCGGTGGGCATGTAGGTCTTGAGCGCCGCCGTGACGTCGTCGGGGGTGAGTCCGCGCGCGGCGGCGATCGCCTGAGCATCGCCGTTGCCCGCGGCTCCGCCGGACGGCCCGCCGCCATTGCCACCGCAACCGACCAGCACCACTGCTGCGGCCGTCACGAGCGACCACCACATTCTGGACATCATTCTGCTTCCTCCTTCTCCGGGACCTCTGGGATCTCGGGCAGCTGGGGGGACGGGCCCGCGGGGAAAGCCGCAGCCTCCGAGACCCATTTCACCTCTTCCGACCAGGTCCGACAACGTGGAACTGCGCAGGGCTTCTTCGATCAGAGAATATGTTCGAGAGAGTTTTGCGTGCAACGGGCAGAGACCGCCCGCGTGGGCCGGCAAGTCGAGCGGACATCGATCGAGCCGCATGGGAGGGTCCACGGCGTTGACGACGTCGAGGACCGTGATTTCCTCCGGCGGGCTGGCGAGGACGAAGCCGCCCCGGGGTCCGCGCTGGGAAGTGACGAGCCCGGCATGGCTCAGGCGGCGGAGGATCTTCGACAGGTAGGTCGAAGACACGCCCGTGTATCGCGAAAGCGCCCGAGTGGTGCACGCGCCATCATTCCTTCCCGCCAGACAGACGGTGGCGCGCAGGGCATACTCGGCGGTCTGAGAGATCACGGCGCCAGCCCAATAGTGGAGTTTTAGGTCCAGTTATGCGCGAATATACGCGGAGGGGCGGACCTGTCAACCCGACGCTCGTGATTTGTCGGATGTGGTGTCGCTATATGGGGTTAGGCGGCGGGCCGAGCTCGATGCCGACCCCGGGCGCTCGATTTCGTACACTGGGGTGGCCGCCACTCTCGACCCTGGCCACCTTCCACCTTTAAAGAGGAGGCGTCATTGGACTCGAAGCTCTACCGCGTGGACGCGCTGGCCGCGTCGCAGGGCGAGGCGATGATCACGCTCTTCCAGCGGCACTTCGAGGGAGTGACGCGCGAGCAGTTCCACCACGATCTCGACCAGAAGGGCTGGGCGATTCTTCTCGAGAGTGGCGGGGAGTTGCATGGCTTCACGACGCTCGACATCTACGACGTGGAGCAGGGCCGCGAGACCGTGAGCGTGGTGCTGTCCGGGGAGACCGTCGTGGACGACGTCGCCCGAGGAAGCATGGCGCTGCCGAGCGGCTGGATCGGTGCCGTCAATCACCTGCGAAGAGAGCTCGGCGAGGATCGTCTGTGGTGGCTGTTTCCGGTTTCGGGATACCGGACCTATCGGATCCTCCCGGTCTTCTGGAAGAGCTTCTGGCCGCGGGCCGGGGAGTCGATGCCGAGGGAAGCGCGCGACCGCCTGGTGGCGCTGGCCGAGGACGAGTTCGGGGATCAGTTCGATCGGAAAGCGGGAGTCGTGCG
>JALGZO010000031.1 GCA_025774865.1 bacterium
GGAGACGCTCGTGATACCATTCGACGCCCGAGCCAGTTATCTTGTACGGAGGCTCGAGGGTGGGTCGATCACGGAGGAACGAATGCCGCTTGGCCGGCCTTCCCTCCCGGGATCGCAGATTGGTACAATCCGTAACTGGATCGACCAAGGAGCTGAGGACAACTAGGCCTCTCACGCGAATCAGGGCTCAGTTCGGGCCTGGGGCGTGCCGAGGTAGAAGAACAATAGATGATACGGCGTCGCGAACCGGAGCTTGCGTTTCCGGGTCGTCTCCGGGTATATCCCCCCCGGGGGGTCAGGTTGGTCGTCTCCTCGGCCTGGCCGGAGCGTCGTTACGTGGGATTGTGACGCGCCCCTGCTGGAGTCAAACGGAGGAGCGAAATGAAGCTTTTCGCGACGATTATCGCCACACTTTCCGTAATGTTGATGCTGGTGCCGAGCAGCGCCAGCGCAGCAGATTTCCAATACGGCTGGACGATTAGCAACAGCAACGCCAGTCCGTTCTCGAACAGCGGTGCCCCGCAGGGCGGCGGCCTTCTTACCTTGTACCTGTGGCTCGAGTGCGTCACGAAGGACGGCGTGGCGTCCGCGGAGTTCGATCTCGCCGTCGGCGCCCCGAATAACATCCTGGCCTTCACCGCCATGAACGGCTTCCTGAACGCCGGAGGCGCGACGAACCTCCTCCTCGCTGCGACCGGATGCCCGGGTGACGGGGATCCGGCGATCCCGATCGTCGCGGGGAGCATTCTCGCACTGGACTTCGGTGGCGAGTACTGCATCGTCAACTCGGCGACCAACAACCGGAACGTGTCGGTCGACTGCAGCCAGACCGATCCGCAGACTCACCCGAACAAGACCACCGGCTATTCGTCTCTGGGCGGTCCGCCAGCGTGCGACGACCGGGACATCAACGACATGCTCTGCGTCCCCACGTCGGTGGACGCGTCGAGCTGGGGTCAGGTCAAGGGCCTGTACCGGTAGACGATCGGCCGGTGCGCCGCTCGACCGCCGTCTAGCGACGCGGTTGAACTCCGAGGGTCCCCCTGCGGGGGGCCCTCTCTTTTTGTCTCCCACTTCCTCGTGCTCTTTCATTCTTGTCTTCGCACTTTTTGCGGTTCTTGGCGCTTTTTCACACCCGCGCCGCCCGTTCCTGCGGCGGCTGGAAGCCGCTTGTTCTCTAGGAAAAACGGAAGGACGACATCGAAAAACGGAGAGGGGGGGGTTGGAAACCCCTAGCCGATTCTGTTAATCTCATGGAGGTTCAGGGGGGCGTCACGACTACGTCTCCTTGGGTATCGTCGGATTCCGATATTCGGAGGACTTCCATGAAGCGTTCGATTACGATCTTCGCTCTGATCGCGGTTCTGGCCCTGCCGGCCGGTGCCCTCGCCCAGGCGCCGTACGCATGGACAATCAGCGCCAGTACCGCGTCGCCTTTCGTGAATACCGCGCAGCCCACGGGAACGCTCGCGACCTACTACCTGTGGCTGGCGTGCACCGACCTTCCCGCCGGTTACGAAGACGGCATGGCGTCGGCCGAGTTCGACATCGTCACCAGCCCGCCGAACTCGCACATCGCGACCGTCATGATCAATCCGCCGTTCCTGAACGCGGGCGGCGTCGCCAATCTGTTGATCGCCGCGGGAGGCTGCCCGGGCGGTCCGATCGTCGCGGCGAACCTGCTCGTCCTTTCCGTGGCGCCGGGCACGATGGATTTCGCGCCTTCCGCCGCGAACGGCAACAAGGTCACGGTGGATTGCAGCCTGGACCCGGTGACGTGGCCGATGGACTGGGTCGGACTGGGCATCGGAACTGAGCCGAACGGCAAGGGCTCCGCCGACTGTGGCCCGGTCTCCGTCGAGAAGAACAGCTGGGGCGCCGTCAAGGGCCTCTACCGGTAGCTCAGTTTGTCAACTCGAGTTTCAGAGGGTCTCTCGCGAGAGGGGCCCTCTTTCTTTGTTTCTCGGTGAAGCGGCGGTGGCGGGGGAGCGGCCGGGGGGACGAGGCTAGAACGTGCCCGGCATCACGACCCGGAGACCATGCACGAGGAGGCGCTCCGCCTTCATCAGCTGGCGGGCGTGAAACGGCTCGTCCGACGAGTTCCAGAGGAACACGCCGGCACCGGGTCGATCGATCGGCCGCGGCTGTTCCGGGTCCCCAGGACGTCGACCATGTCCTCGACTGCCCAGGTGTCGGGGCGAGTCTTGTCGAGCTCGCTCCAGACGTCCTTGAACCCGAGCAAAAGCTCCTGAATGTCGTGCAGCGCCGCTCCGTGGCGGAGGATGTTCTTGATCACGCGTTCTGCCTCGGGGAGCTCCTCGAAATCGCTCACCAGGTGGCGTTTGGGGGCGCGGCCGCGCTTGCGCATGGATTTGGGCAGGAACTCCAGACAGGTGTCGATCCCCTGCTGCCCGAGCCACCGGAAGCCCGCCTTGATGGGTCCTCCGTCGTACCCCACCGTCCAGGCCGCCGCGTAGTCGTCGGGCGTGGCCCCGGAGCCGGGCGGCGTCCAAGGCGGATCCACCTTCCCGAAGCGGGAGAGCTGGTAGATCTCCTTGGGGAGCGGTTGCTCGAGAAACGCCTCGACCAGCTCGTGCGTGGTCTTGTACAGCGTTCTGGATCCAGCCAACTGGGGTCCTCCTCCTGGCGCGGGTGGGGTCCCGATGGGGGATCCCGGAGCACCACCGGCGCGATTCCAGAGGAGCGAGAGGGCTGGTTGCCTCTGAATCAAGATCCCACGGTCCGGCCGGCGAGGCAAGGGCGAAGAACGGGAATCCGCAGGTCCCCGCCCTCGGACGGCCGAGGAACGCGTTTCCTGGACCGTAGGGCCCCAATCCCCTAGATTCGGAGCGCTAGGGCGCTTTCCGAGACGGGAGGAACATCATGTCGACGGTGCAGGAAGGGGCGGCCGCCTCGATTTCACGGGACCAGGGGCCCGGGTACGGCGATCTGGACGCCATGATGCCCGATGAGCCGCGGAGGGCGGCGTGGGTCGCCCGCCGTCGCGACGACCCGGTCCGCACCCAGATGCATTACGCCCGGCGGGGCACCGTCACGGAGGAAATGTGGGTCGTAGCGCAGCGAGAGGGGCTCGATCCGGCGTTCGTGCGGGACGAAGTGGCGCGGGGGCGAATGATCGTCCCGGCGAACGTGGGGCACGTGAACCTCGTGCCGATGGGAATCGGCATCAACGCCCGCTGCAAGATCAACGCGAATATCGGCAACTCGGCGTTGACCTCCGACGTCGAGGGAGAGCTCGAGAAGCTACGCCGCGTCGTGAAGTACAAATCCGACACGGTGATGGACCTCTCGACCGGCGGCGGGATCGACGAGATCCGCCACGCGGTCATCGCCCACAGTCCGGTCCCGGTGGGGACGGTGCCGATCTACCAGGCGATCCAGAAGGTGAAGAAGCCCGAAGATCTCACGGCCGACGGTCTCGTCGAGATGATCCGTCACCAGGCGGAGCAGGGCGTCGACTACATGACAGTTCACTGCGGCATTCTGCTGAAGCACCTGGGGCTCGTGGATCGTCGGATCACGGGAATCGTCAGCCGCGGCGGCTCGCTCATGGCCATGTGGATGCTGGCGCACCGCCGCGAGAATCCCCTCTACGAACGCTACGACGACATTCTCGAGATCTGCCGACGGTACGACGTGAGTCTGTCGCTCGGTGACAGCTTGCGTCCCGGTTGCCTCCACGACGCGTCCGATCGCGCCCAGTTCGCGGAGCTCGACGTGCTCGGCGAGTTGACGCAGCGCGCTTGGGAGAAGGACGTGCAAGTGATGGTCGAAGGGCCGGGACACGTTCCGATGGACCAGATCCCGATGAACATCGAGCGGCAGATCGAGGTTTGCCGGGAGGCGCCCTTCTACGTGCTCGGTCCCCTCGTGACCGACGTCGCTCCCGGCTACGACCACATCACGTCGGCGATCGGCGCCGCGATCGCGGGACAGCACGGAGCCGCGATGCTCTGTTACGTGACCCCGAAAGAGCACCTCGGACTCCCGAAGGCCGATGATGTGCACCAGGGAATCATCGCGTACCGCGTCGCCGCGCACGCGGCGGACGTCGCGAGAGCGCGCCCGGGAGCGCGGGACTGGGACGACAAGATCTCCCGCGCGCGATACACCTTCGACTGGAACGAGCAGTTCGCGCAGTCGATGGATCCCGAGGTCGCCCGCGCGATGCACGACGAGGATCTCCCACACGAAGCCTTCAAGACGGCGGAGTTCTGCTCCATGTGCGGCCCGAAGTTCTGCTCCATGAAGATCTCCCAGGCCGTCGACGAGTACAACGCGAAGATCAAGAGTGGGGAGGCCGAGGAGACTCAGACGGTCGGCTAGCCGTCTGCGGCGTCAACTCGCGTACCACCGCAGCGGTGTCAACCGGCGTACGCCCGCAGCGGCGTCAACTCGCGTACGCCCGCGGCAGCGTCAACTCGCGCACGCCCCCCTGGAACGAGCCAGGGTCGGTGGTTTGCCCTCGTGAGCGCCCGGGGCGTACCATAGGGACGTCTGTTCTCCCCCGCCGGTGGGTGCGCCATGCTCTGGAAACGGATGAAGCTCGAGTTCGCGATGCTCGCGACCATCGCCGTCGCCGGCTGTGCGGAAGGCGACCGGCTCGTCGTTGATGACGGGCCCATGATCCCGACCGATGTCACGACCCCCGCCGAGGCCGTCGAGAGTCACGTGCAAGCGCTGAACTCGACGGACTACGACGCGTATCGGGCGATGCTGGAGAAACCGGACGGCTCCGCCGGCGTGGGATTTCGTTTCCACATTCGTAGCGACGACGCTGACGACTTCCCGTGGCTATCCGGGACGTCCTGGGGCTACGACATGGAAATGGAGCTCATTCACAACATGATGGATCCCGCGTACGCGGGGGTAACGCCTCCGGTCGAAGAGATCGAGATGGCGTATACGCTCCTCGACGAGCGCCCGGTGTCCGACGGTTTGGTGCGCCTGACGGTGGACGCGGACATCACCGTGCTCGACGGCATTGATGGTTGGGTTACGAACACGAGACTCGAGATGCTCCTGGCCCGCGACTCGGACGGCTTCTACCGGATCCGATCCGTCAACGAGATGCCGATTCTGGTACCGGCCTCAGACCAGAGGCCCGAGTCCGCCAGTTGGGGAAGGATCAAGGCGCAGTATCGAAACGGATCGATTCCCGTCGATCTCGCCGAGCCTCGTTCGGTGATCGAAAGTCACGCTCGCGCGTTCAACGACAAGAATCTCGAAGCGTACCTCGCGCTTCTCGCACCCGACTTTCGATTCTACGTCCGGGACGACGACGCGCAGGATCTCCCCTGGATCTCAGGGGATTCCTGGGGTCTCGAGGACGAGACTCGAATCATATCGAACATGATGGACCCGAACTTCGCGGGCCTGGAGGACCCGGTCGAAACCATCGAGTTCGAGTACGCCGTGATCGCCGAGCGGGAAGTGTCGGCAGACGAAGTCTGGCTGACCCTCGACGCGGACGTCAGGGTGCTCGTCTCGCCGAACAGGGGCTGGTTGGCCAACACCCGGTTCGAATTCTCCGTCGTTCGGGATTCGGACGGCTTTTTTCGCCTACGCGACATCAAAGAGAGAGCGGTCGTCATTCGGAGTGAGGAGGCGAGCTTCGGCTCGATCAAGGCCCTCTACTGGACTCGATTGCCGTGAAGCTCCTGCTTCTCGGTGGGGACACCATGTACCGGAAACGGATGAGGCTCTTGATGCTCGCGGCCATCGCCGCGGCCCTCGGCGGCTG
>JALGZO010000032.1 GCA_025774865.1 bacterium
TGATCGCGACCGGCCGCTCCAGGACGGTATCGAACGCCTTCCAGATCACGCCCATTCCGCCCGATGCGACCCGCTCGATCAACCGGTAGTGAGAAAGGAGCTCTCCACTCTTCTCTTCCATCGGCCCTCGGCACCCCGCCCCTCGCTTGGGGACTTCTCAGCGTGGTTCCACCCGTTGCGTCGGTGGGATTGTCACCGGGGCCGACCTGAGAGCCGCAGGTCAGGTTCCAGATCCCGTTGACCCCTAGTTCGCGTGCAAATTATCCACGAGGAGTGGAGCCGACGTCACGCGTACATGGCAGCTAACGCAGTAGTACCGGGCGTCGGCGATCTCCTCGCGCATCTCCTCGGGAGCGTTTCGCAGATCCACGTAGTGACTCTGCGGAATGGGGATCGCCTCCCCTTCGATCTTCTCCTCGACCTCATGGCAGTCGACGCACGCGTTGTCGCCAAGGTCGATCGGAAGAAAATCGGCGATCCCGTGAGAGATTCGGGGAGGGAAGCCCTCGCTCCGAGGAAGCAGAGGACCGTCTCCGGGCTCCGTGTCGTTCAGCATCACCCGATCCGGTTCGGGAGTCTCCGAGACGCTCGTCTTGCTCAGGCCGATCTCACGGTCCGCAATCGGCGCGTCGGTGCCGGACGACCGTACTGCCCACGCAGCCACCGTCGCGCCAAGCAGAGCGACAAGCAGGAATTCTCTTCTCACGCGCCCTCCTCCCCCACCTTGTACACCTTCGCCGCGCACTTCTTGAAATCGGTCTGCTTCGAGATCGGACAGGTCGCGTCCAGGGTGACCTTGTTGATGAAGACCCCCTCGTCGAACCAGGGCACGAACACGAGACCTCGCGGAGGCTGATTCCGGCCTTTGGTCTCCACCCGCGCTTTGATCTTCCCCCGCCGGGATTCCACCCACGCGAGATCGTTTCGTGCCAGCCCGCGCTCCTCTGCGTCCTTGGCGTGCATGAAAATCTGCGCGCTCGGCATGGCCTGGTGGAGCTCAGGAACTCGTCGCGTCATGCTCCCACTGTGCCAGTGCTCCAGGACTCGTCCCGTGCAAAGCCACAGATCGTACGAGCCACCCGGGCTCTCGGGAGGTGCCGCGTACGGCCGGAAGAAGATCTTCGCCTTGCCGGCCACCGATGTCTTCGCCGTGTCGGTGACGCCGTCGAGATTCCCGCGGGAAAGGGCCTTGAGAGCCGGCCCGTAAAACTCGAACGCCGCCCCCGCTTTCACGTACGGGTCGTACTCCGAGTTGAACCGCCAGGCTGTCTCCTTGCCGTCGACGACCGGCCACCTCAACCCGCGTACATCGTCCCGGTAGTAGGTATCGAAGTCCGCGAGATCGTGTGCGTGGCCCCGGCCGAAGGCGACGTACTCTTGAAAGAGCGCCTTCTCCGGAAACCAGTCGATCCCGGCATGGATCACCGTGTGGTTCTGGTGGTCGTTCGCAACGGGATCGGGCCACGCTACGCCGCGATTGTCCGGTGTCGCAAACAGCACGTCGTAAAGAGTGGCATCTCCCCCGTGCCCGAACCGCTTGGCTTCATCCAGCACGTCCGGCAGGAGTCCGTCGTCAAAGCCGTCCGCGCGCAGGCCGGGCACCTTCTGGCTTCCCCAGACCTCCTTCAGTCTGAACCGCTTCGAGAACTCCATGATCTGCCAGACGTCGCTCCGCGCTTCGCCAGGGGGCGGCACCTGCTCGCGCCACACTTGAGTCCGCCTCTCCGAGTTTCCGTAGGCGCCCCACTTCTCGAAGATGATCGCCGACGGCAAGATGAGATCCGCCACCTTGCACGAAATCGTGGGATAGACGTCGGACACGACGACGAAGTTGTCCTTCTCGCGCGCGGCATCGATCCAGTGGTTGGCGTTCGCCGTACATTGGAACGGGTTCGTCACCTGCACCCACAGCCAGCGAAGACTTCCATCCTCGAGATCACGCATCATCTTCGTGATGTGGCTGCCGACTTTCGGATTCAGCGTTCGCGCGGGAAGCTTCCAGATCTCTTCCGCGCGGGCGCGATGTGCGGGGTTCGTGACCACCATGTCCGCCGGCAGCCGGTGCGCGAACGTCCCCACCTCCCGCGCGGTGCCGCAGGCCGACGGCTGTCCCGTGAGCGAGAAGGCACCGTTCCCGGGTGTCGCCTGCTTCCCGGTGAGCAGATGGACCATGTAAGCCTGCTCGTTCACCCACGTTCCGCGCGTGTGCTGATTGAAGCCCATCGTCCAGAAGGACACGACCCTCCGGCTCCGGTCCGCGTACCAGTCGGCTAGCTGCCGGAGCTTGTCACGGTAGACGTCGGCCGGTTCGTCGGGGTCTCCCTGCGAGAGATCTGCTACGAAGTCGAGGGTGTAGGGCTCGAGTGCCCGTTTGAACTCGTCGAAGTCGATCAGCCAGTGGGAGCCGGCCTTCGCTGCGTTCTCTTGCGCAACCTGGTGAGGCAATGCCGGATCCCGGCGCTGGGCCGCGGCCTCCGCCTGGCTGAGCGTCACCTCCCGCTCCCGGGCGAGCGTGTCCTTCTCCGCTTCGAAGCCGAACGCGTCCGTGTCGCGCATCCCGAACCCGATGTCGTAGGGCCCGGTGGCGAACACGCAGTACCGGTCCACGAAGTCGTGGTCCATCGCGTCGCGCTCGACGATCGTGCGGGCGATGTAGTTCCAGATCGCCAGATCCGTGTTCGGTTTGAACACGATCTCGGAATCGGCCAGATCCGAGCTCCTGTTCTGAAATGTCGTGAGGTTGACGACTCGACAGTCTGAATCGGCCAGGCGCTTGTCTGCGATGCGGGCCCACAGCATGGGATGCATCTCGGCCATGTTGGCGCCCCACAGCACGATCGTATCCGTCAGCTCGATGTCGTCGTAGTTCCCCGAGGGCTCGTCGATCCCGAACGTCTGGATGAAGGCTGCGACCGCCGACGCCATGCAGTGGCGGGCGTTCGGATCGATGTTGTTCGACCGCCAGCCCGCCTTCAGGAGCTTCGCCGCGGCATACCCCTCCTGGATCGTGTACTGGCCAGAACCCATGATCCCGATCCCCGCGGGACCGAGCTCACGGTGGACCCGCTTGAACTGACGCTCCATCTCCTCGAAGGCGCGATCCCAGGAGACGGGCACGAAGTCGCCCTTCTTGTCGAACTTCCCGTCTTTCATGCGGAGCATGGGGCGCCTGAGACGGTCCTCCCCGTAGGGGATCTTGGCGTTCGCGTAGCCCTTCACACACAAGAGACCCCGGTTGACGGGACAGTCGGGATCTCCCTTGACCGCCACCACCTTGGAGCTCTTCGTGGCGATCTGGATGCCGCAACCGACGCCGCAGAAGCGGCACACGCCCTTGTCCCATCGCCAGCCCCCTTCCGGATCCGCCGCCATCAGCCGATCCGGTATGGCCAGTCCGACGGCAGTGGCGGCGCTCGCGGCCACGCTACGTTTGATGAAGTCTCGACGAGAGAGCTCTTGTTTCATGATCCGACCTGGATGGATGGGGTGGTGTTCTTCGAATCGTCGTAGTAGTAGACGAGTTCGGCCGCCAGGACGAACGAGCAGTCGCGGATTCGCTGGAATCCGCCCTCTTGCTCGGCCAGCGTGCGAGTCTCCAGCACCACGATCAGAGAACCGCTCTCTGGATAGCAATAGTGCACCTCGACGCCGGGGCAGGACTCCAAGAGATCGACCGACTCGCGAATCGCGCTCGGTCGGACGGCGACGTGGATTCCGGAGAAGTGCATTCAGATCCCTCGGGTCGAGAACTCGGCGCTGCGTCGCCCGA
>JALGZO010000033.1 GCA_025774865.1 bacterium
TACGCTCGAGCAGCGCTGGATCGCTGCCGACGCCGAGGAGTCCTTCTGAATTCACTCTACTGCCGAGCCGGATCCGGAGTCGGCTGCGGCTTCAGGGTCGCCGACGTCCGTGTCCGAGACGTAGCCGAGCGCTCTCAGCTTCTCGAGACTCGTGGGGTCGAGCTCCACTTGGTTTTGAAGCTGCGCGACATTCGTGACTCGCTGCTCCCAGCTCTCGATCTTCTCGAGACAGAGTTCGACCACGGAGACCGACGCCGCGGCCCCGGCCAGATTCCGCCGCTCGCCCGGATCACTTGACAGGTCGTAGAGCTCCCTGCGCTGTTCCCCGTAGAGGATGAGTTTCCATGGTCCGCTCAGAACCGCTTTTTGCGGCGGATCGCCATGGCGGATCTGCGGAAGCAGCGTCTCGAAGAAGAGATCGCGCGGTACCTCCACCTCCTCGCCGCGAATCCTCTGCACCAGGCTTCGCCCCTGAACGGGCTGCGGAACTTCGATATCGAGCAGCCCCAGGACCGTGGGCATGACGTCGAGGAGACCGACACGATCGTTGATCACTTGCGCCGGTATGTCGCCCGGCGCGTGGAGTATCAACGGAACCCGAACCGTCTCGGTGAACAGGTCGGCGCCGTGGTAGAGAATCGTCTTTCCGTTCACGGAGTGGTTCCCGAGTCCTTCCCCATGATCCCCCGCCACGATGACGATGGTGCGAGCCTGCGACTCTTCACCCTTCGCGACCTGCACGAGTCGGCGGATCTGATCATCTGTATACCGGATCTCGCCATCGTAGAGCGCAACGCGCCGCGACCTGCCGCCGGTCTCCGCCGCTGCAAACATTTTGTCGTACGGTGCCGGTGGGTCGTAGTGATCGTGCGGATCGAAGTAATGCACCCAGAGAAAGAACGGAGCGCCGCCCTCACGCCGCCGTAGCCAGCGCAGCGCTTTCTCCGTCGTCCTCGCGGCCCGCTGGTGAAAGGCGGATCGCTGGCGTTCCCAGAGCAGCTTCCCCTCGGCGTCGTCTGGCGGACGATCGCCGGGCCGTCTCTCGTGATAGGCCTCGTCCACGTCGTCGTCGTACGATCCGAACCCCTGCGCGATGCCGAACCGCGCATCGAGCACGAACGCGCTCACGACCGCTCCGGTATCGTACCCCGCGGCGCGAAGCGTTTCCGCAAGCGTGACGTGCGAGTCGTCGAGGTGCTGATAGCGCGCGTTGTCCCGCACGCCGTGGTAGAGCGGGTAGTTCCCCGTCATGAGGGACGAGTGCGAAGGTAATGTCACTGGCACGGGCGAGAAGCAGTGTAAGAACAGCGTCCCATCGGCCGCGAGTTGATCGAGGAACGGGGAGGTGTTTCGGCTGTACTGGTAGCATCCGAGGTGGTCGGCGCGAAGGGTATCGATGGTGATGAGCAGCACGTTCGGCCGATCACTCGCGTGGCCGTCACAGGCCGCGAGGCCCACGCAGTAGACCACCAGCCCGGCTCTCCTGACCATACGTCGATCCGCCTCCCCTGCCGCCCGTTTGCTGTCTGCGGCGGCCGAAGTCTACCATGAAGCGGCTGCAGCCCCGCCCCGGCGCGTAGACTTTCCTCTCGCTCGCTAGACGCAGGTGTTCGCCCGCATCATCGCAGAACGACGACCCGCTGACGCGCCACCGCGCCACCCCCGTTCCGCGCCAGTGCGACGAAGTAGACGCCTGCTCCGACCGGTTGCCCGGAGTGGTCGGCCAGATCCCAGGTCACGGGGGAGGGTCCGAGGCGAAGGCGGCGAACGGTGCGTCCTGCGGCGTCATAGACGGTGAGGTGCCAACCGGCGCGGCCGGTGACGCCGTCGACCCGGAAGCGCGCCTGCCCCCGGAACGGATTGCCGAGCAGATGAAGCTGGGCCAGACCGCGGTCGGGGAGCGTGAGAGGCGTCGCCGTCGCCCCGGGATCGAGGATCCGGAACGCCACGCTGATCGTCGAGGCGCCTTCCGCACCCTGGCTCAGCGTGACCCGCACGTGAGCGCGGTCGGTCGCGGTCGCAGGAACGATCCACTGGTGGTGCCCACTGTCCGCCAGCCCCTCAGCGATCCACAACCACGGTCCCCCCGGTCCGTTCGGCGAGAACTCGAGGTCGATCGTGGCCGGCAGCTCTCCCACATGCGCCGACGACCATCGGAGCGTCTGCACGGAACCTCCGTGAAAGGTCTCCTGGCCGCGCGGAAACTGCATGGCCACAGCCCGCTTCCCCGGAATCGTCGTTTCACGAATCACGTGGAGCTCGTTCCGGTCATTCGGCCAGACACCCTCTCTCTGCACGAAGACCACGTCCGGGAGCCCGTTGTGATCGATGTCGCCCCCGGCCTCGAGCGCCGCCGGCCCGGAGGCGGGACCGCTGGTGAAGCTCCCACCCGGCGTCCAGTTACCCGTGCCATCGCCGAGCCAAACGCTGAAGACGCCTCCCCCCAGTGCCATGACGTCCAGGAGGCCGTCGACGTCCATGTCGCGCAACAGCGAGATGTCGTAATCCCCCGTCGCCGGAAGGCCGGAGGAAGACGACACCCAGTGATCGGATCGCCAGGCATATACCCGGACTCCCCCGTCCTCCGTGAAGGAGATGTCCGCACATCCATCGCCGTCGACGTCGCCGAGCGACACGCCGGAGTGACCGATCAGCCCCGCGGGGGGAAGCCCGGTGTTCGCCGGCGCGAAACCACCCTGTCCGTCGCCCAGGAAAACCGTGCCGTGCTGATAGGTGGCGGCGATATCCGGGAAGCCGTCTCCGTTGACGTCGCCAAAGCAGAGCTGGGCCCCGGCGTTACCGCCCGTTCTCGCCCAGGTCTGCGTCCAGATTCCGTCGCCTTCGTTCCGGTAGACGTGGACACCGTTCCCGGAACCGAAAGAGTTGGAGGCCAGGTCGAGGTCGCCGTCGGCGTCGACGTCAGCGAAGTCGGTCGCGAACATTCCGTAGGTCTCGCCGTTCGTGGCCAGCCCGTCGTCCCAGGGTGACCAGCTGGTGCCCGTTCCATCCCCCAGCGCGACCTCGATCAGTTGATCGCCGAAATCGGTCGAGGAATAATCGTGGTGCATCCCGTAGCCCACGTCCAGGAGACCGTCATTGTTCACATCCCCGACGGCGATGCCCCCGTAGCCGAAATCGCCCTCCATGTGAATCGACCAGTCACCTTGTCCGTCTCCGAAGTAGACCATGATGCCGTGCTGATTCGTGTTGATGTAGGGTGACCCGTGGTCACCGATGCTGAGGAAGTCCACGTGTCCGTCCGCATCGATATCGGCAAAGCGAAGGCCGGTGTCGCCGCCGTCCCAGGTCGGGAACTCAGGTCCGGAAGGCGTGGCGTCCGTGTAGTCGAGGGCGAGGGTCGGTGTAGACACCGCCAGAAGCACGATCGTGACGCCCGCTGCGACTCGGGAGACGCGGTATCCAGCGAGGATCCGGAGACGATTCGGCATGACCATCTGCTCTTTGATGGCGTCCGCGACCTTTGCGGCTGAGGAGAGAATACCAGCTGGGCGGGCTCCTGTTATCCCTCCGAATGCCCCATCTCCACGTACTTCAACCCGTCCTACGAGCCCGTCCTCATCTGCCGCGATCTGGCACTGACCTGCCTCCAGGCTTCATCACGCGGCCCACAAACAAGACAGCCCCCGAGGACCTGTCACGAATCAGGAGAACGAACGGACGGTCTGCCTTGAAGGTAGGCACGAACGGGACCGTTCTCGCCCCTGCGGCCATCGTGTCTGCCATCGTC
>JALGZO010000034.1 GCA_025774865.1 bacterium
GGTTCCCGCCCAACACGCCCTGCCGGAGAAATCCATGTTCTCCAGGTAGCCGTCCACGAACGCGTCCGAGTACTGTCCCGTCCCCGCGCCGCCCCCGTCCTGCTCGTTGTTGACGAAGCGCTTGTTCATGCCGTGAACGAAGATCTGGCCCGCCGCCAGATCGTCGGTGGAGTTGATCCCCAGATCCGTTCGCGTGGAGAACTCCCACATATGGCAAGCGAAGCAGCCGTACGCTACCGCGTGCTGTCCCTGGGTCGAAGGGTGCTTCGGGTAGTTGCTCGGCGCGGAGTCGCCGCTCCAGTACACGGCCTGGCTGTGGCACACGAAGCAGAGCGGCGTCCCGTTCGTGTTGTCGGAAACCGCCGAGGCCACGCGCCGAGGCCACGAGCAAGTGCTCCATGTTGGACCCGTGCGGACCGGCAGGATCGGAGGAGTTGCTCGAACGGTGGCAGTCCGAGCACCACGCGATCTTGGAGCTCGCCCACGGCTCGCTCATGGTCGTCGTGTTGCAATAGGGGTTCGTGCCGGGCTGGGTGATCCCGTGCGTGGACTCGTACGCCGGATTGATCTCCTCCGCGAGGTTGCGCGCACCTGACGGTAGCGTGGTGTAGTTGGAGTGACACTTCAGACAGATCTGGTATTCCTTCTGTGCCGGATCCACCCTCGTGTAGCCGCTCGGCGTCGCGAAGAGATTCGCGTTGTCCGAGGGCACCGGCCGGCCGGGGAACGTCGGCTCCACTCCCCACGTGCCCTTCAGGGCGTTCGAGACCAGGTTGGAGGAGCCGTCGTGGACTCCCTGCTGGGCGGCGTGCGGATTGTGGCAGTCGTTGCACTCCGCGTGGCGAGTCGACCCGTCGGCGAGATCAGCGGCGCCCTCAATGGGTTGGTGTCGACCGCTGAACGAGCCGGTAGGATGCGTGTAGGTCAGCCCGAACGACCCTTCGATGCCGAGCGCCGCATCGCTCATCGCCTGCACCCCGTAGTTGTCCAGGTTCGAGCCCGCGTTGGGGTTCGACGTGGTCGAGTGGCACTGGAAGCAGAACGTCTCTTCGAGGGGGTCACTCGGCGCCGACGCGTCCAGAGGCGCCAGGATTCTCCGGTAGTCCGAATCATGGGCCGAGAACTTGTCGGTCGAGTTCTGATAGGACTTCGATCGATTGTCGTTGTGGCACTTCACGCAGTTCGCGTTGAACGTGGAGCCGTCGGAGCCGAACGTCGAAGGCGCCGCGTAGTTGTGAGATGCCGTGGCAGCATCGTAATCGGTCTTCGAGAGAGCCGGGGTCTGCGTCGTGCCGTCCGGCTGGGCGTAGCCCTTCGTCTGCGACGAGGTGTGACAGGAGAGACAGATGCCGCCCGTTCCCGTCGACCGGTAGTCGGAATCAGCCAGAACCGAGGCGTCCCCCTGTCCCACCGAAGTAGTGATGTCGACCCGCAGGTTCTTCGCCCGGGATCCGATACCGGGGTTCAGATCGACCCGGAAGATGTCGTGATCCACGTGGCACATCAAGCAGGTCTTCGACGATACGTCGTAGTCCGGCGTGTCGCTGCTCAGTAGATGGTGATAACTCGTCGTCGAGGTGTTCATGGGGTTGAAGATCGACGAGTGGCAAGCGGCGCAGTCCGAGCCGCCGCTCGACTCCCCGCCACCCGAGACCGCGAAGGCTTCGGCGTGCGGATGGCAGCCCGTGCAGTTCTCGGCGTTGTGATGGGCGGGCGGCGGGTGGCTGCCGTCATTCGTATGATGAGTCGTGCCTCCCGGGTCCGTCGTGTGGCAAACCTCACACACGTTTGTGAAGACCCCATCGGTGTCATCCGCCATCACGCCGGAGGAGGGATCCCCGGCGGTCGGGTCCGGATCGTTGAAGGGGTCCCCGACCCCCAGCGTCTTGAAGAGCACGGCCTTCGGACCCGAGTTGGGCGTCTGAATCGTCTCCCGAATCAGATAGAGGTTCGACGTCGAGTGCGGGGTGTGGCAGACGAGGCAGTCCAGCGTCTGGTGGTCCGGCAGGTTGTGACACGCCTTGCAGTTGTCCGCGTCGTTCGTACGACGCAGAAGGTGGCCGTCGCCCAGCAGAGCCGTCGCCGTCACCGTCAGCTCATCCGTGTTGTCCGCGTAGGCGTCCGTCGCTGTCGCGCTCAAGTTGTCCTGGACCTCGAAGTAGAGATCGTACGTGCCCGTCACTTGCCCCACGGGGGGATCCCAGAGCACGGACGCCTCGTAGCTCGGACCCGTGACGTGACGGATGCGAAGGCCCTGCTGGCCATTCTGGGCGGCGTTGACGATCACGGTCTCCGACGACGACGGGTCGCGCACCTTGAAGGTCACGGTGAAGGCTCCGTTGCCCGGCATGTCGCTGTCCGAAAACACCGTCTGCAGCAGCGTGTACTCGGAGCCGAGCCTGGTGATCGAATCCGGGAGCGGCAGCGTGGCTCCGGCCGCCACTGTCGGAGGCGAGTTGCTGACGCCGTCGGAGATCTCGAGCTCGTCGAGGTTGGCGGAGTAACCGTCGATTGCGGTCGCCGGTCCGTCCGACACGTGGAAGTACAGGTCGTAGAAGCCCACGTCCTGTGCGTCGGGAGGATCCCAGCTGACGGAGGCCGTGTAGACGCCCCCTCCGCCGTCGGTGATGGTGACCCCCCCGGCGCCGTGTCCCACGTCGTTCGCGAGAACGAGCTCGGTGCTGTTGTCCGGATATCGCACCTTGAAAGTCACGGTGAAGCCGCCGATTCCCGGTTGGTCCGCGTCCGTGTAGGTAGCGGACAGGGTCGTTGAATTCGCCCCGATCCGCTCCAGGCCCGCGGGTGAAGCAACCGTGGCGTCCGACGGAATGACCGGCGGAGCATTTTCGCCGCCGTTCGTGAGGAGGAGCTCGTCCGGGTTGTTGTCGAATGCGTCGACGGCGCTGTCCGATCCGTCGCTGACGAGGCAATACAGGTCGTAGTAGCCCAGGGTGAGGTTGTCGGCAGGATTCCAGTCGAACCGAGCGGTGTAGTTGCCGGCACCATCGTCGCTGATGGCCAGGCCTCCCTGCCCGTTCTGGAGTGCGTCGGCCAGGGTGTGCTGAGCCGCGTTGTAGGGTTCCCGGACCTTGAAGGTCACCTGGAAGGCACCCACGCCGGGATCGTCCGCATCGAAGAAGGGGGTGCTGATCTCCGTCGTCGACGGGCCGAATCGATCCAAAGACGTCGGGGAAACCACGGTGGAGCTGTCCACGATCGCCGGCGGGTTGTTGACCGGCACCTCGATGATCTCGAGCTCGTCCAGGTTGTCCGAGTAGGCATCCACGGCCGTGTCCGAACCATCGGACACCTCGAGGTAGAGATCGTAGAAGCCGAGGGCCTGGGTGTCCGACGGGTCGTAGAAGTACCTCGCGGTGTAGCTGCCGCCCCCGCCGTCGAGAATCGTCAGCCCACCGTTCCCGTTCGTCTGGGCATTGACCAGGACCACTTCTGTCGCATTATCCGGCTCCCGGATCTTGAACGTGACCGTGAAGGCCCCCACTCCGGGTTCGTCGACGTCCGTGAAGACCGTGGAGACCAGCGTGGTATTCGCGCCGAGGCGATCCACCGGCGAAATGCTCACTTGCGTGGCCCCGGCCGTCACCGTCGGCGCGTTGTTGGGCAATACTTCGTCGATCTCGAGCTCGTTGACGTTGCTCGTGTAGCCGTCCAGGGCGCTGTCCGTGCCATCCGAGACCTCGAAGTGGAGGTCGTAGAGACCGAGAGTCTGCGAGTCCAGGGGGTCGTAGACGTAACTCGCGGTGTAAGACCCACCGCCGCCGTCCGTGATCGTCAGGCCTCCGCTCCCGTTGGTCTGGGCATTCACCAGGACCACTTCGGTCGCATTGTCCGGCTCCCGGATCTTGAACGTGACCGTGAAAGCCCCTGCCCCGGGCTCGTCCACGTCCGAGAAGACCGTCGAGATCGTCGTGGTATTCGCGCCGAGCCGATCCACCGGCGAGACGCTCACCTGCGTGGCCCCGGCCGTCACCGTCGGCGCGTTGTTCGACACCACCTC
>JALGZO010000035.1 GCA_025774865.1 bacterium
AGAAGGCGGGACACGTCGTCGCCATGGCGGGGGACGGAATCAACGATGCGCCGGCCCTGGCTCGCGCGGACGTCGGAATCGCGATGGGAACCGGGACGGACGTGGCGATGGAGAGCGCGGGGGTGACGCTCGTGAAGGGCGACCTGCGGGGAATCGTCCGGGCTCGGCGCCTCAGCCGGGCCACGATGAAGAACATCAAGCAGAACCTGTTCTTCGCCTTCGTGTACAACTCGCTCGGCGTGCCGGTAGCCGCGGGACTGCTCTACCCGTTCTTCGGATTGCTCCTGAGCCCCATGGTCGCGGCCGCCGCGATGAGCCTGAGCTCCGTGTCCGTCATCGGCAACGCGCTCCGGCTACGTCGGGCGTCGCTTTGACCGCGCCCCCCACGGCTCGATGAACGACTCCGGCTCCACGCCGAGCGCATCCGCCACCCGGGTGATGTAGTTGAAGTAACCGATCACCTGCACGGCGTCGTGGATCGCGCGATCATCGAAGCCGGTGCCGCGCAGTCGCTCGAGGTCCTCCGGCGACATCTCCCCTTGCCGGTGCGTGATCTTCGCGGCGAGCTCGCAGAGCGCTCGATCCGCGTCCTTGAGCGACGCCGTCCGCCAGTCCCTCACGACGGCGTGGACGTACGCGTCGGCCGCGGCGTCGTCCAGCTCCTTCCCGACCTCTTCCCGGAGGTCGTGCGCGTGCGCCTGCGCTCAGTAGTGGCAATCGAGCTCGGCGGAGACGACGGTCGCGAGGAGCTCGCGCTGCGAGCGGGTCAGCGGCGACGTCTTGAACATGAGGGTGCCGTAGAACGCGATGCTGTCGCGCAGGAGCGGCGGGTTCACGCTCATGATGTGCACGATGTTCCAGATGCGACCGGCACGCGCGAGCGCCTCGTCGAAGAGCTTGCGCAGAAGTCCCGTCGCTTCGCTTACGGGAACCTGGTGAATCCACGGCATACTCGTCCTCCCCGCCGGGACTCTACCGGCCGGCCGCCGAGTTTCCCACCTTCTTCTCTGGACCGATCCGCAATCGTTCGTTATGAAAACTCGGCGAACCCGATCCCGTGAGGAGCCGATGTCCGAGCTCGTCATTCTCGTCATCGCGGCGCTCGCCGCCTCCGCCATCTCCGGCGCCATCGGCATGGGCGGTGGCGTGACGCTGCTCGCGGTGATGGCCACGATCATGGAGCCCGCGGCGGTCGTTCCGATCCACGGCGTCGTTCAGATGACGAGTAACTTCACGCGCGCGCTCCGGCTCCTGAAGCGAGTGAACTGGTCGATCGTCGCCATGTACTTCCCGACCATGCTGCTCGGCGCGTGGATCGGACTTCAACTCTACCGGGGCGCCGGAATGCCATGGTTCAAGCCGGCGATCGGCCTCTTCGTCCTCGCGTTCCTGGCCTGGGATCGGTTCAAGCCGAAGCGCCTCCAGATGCCTCGATGGGTATTCGTGCCGGCGGGGCTCGGCGGCGGGTTTCTCACGATCGCGGTCGGAGCGGCCGGACCGTTTCTCGCTGCGTTCTTCCTACGCGACGATCTGGAGCGCCACGAAGTCGTCGCGACGAAGGCGGCGATCCAGACATTCGGTCACCTCGTGAAGATCCCCGCCTTCCTCTCGATCGGGTTCCGCTACCAGGACGAGCTCGTGACGATCGTGCCGCTCCTCGCCTGCGTCGTGATCGGCACGTTCCTGGGGACGTCTCTGCTGCACCGCATGCGCGAGGACGTGTTCCGCAACGTGTTCCGGATCGTGCTGGGACTCCTGGCGCTGCGACTCGTCGCGTCGCCCTGGATTTGATCAGCGATCGAGCACTACGAAGCGCACCGCATCCGTCCCGGCGGCGCCTCGAACGCGGCTGAAGTAGAGGCCGGGCCGGACCGGCGTTCCGGCTCGAGACCGTCCGTCCCACGTGATCGTGTGCGAGCCGGCGTTCAAGGTCCCGGCGAAGGGGGTCGCCACGAGCCGACCGCGAACATCGAACACCTCGACCACCACGTGACTCGTTCGGTCAACGGGAAAGGACAGCGTCCTCGGGCCGGAACCCGGATTCGGCGTCACGGATAGAACGGACTCGCGCACCTGCTTCGCCGATTGACCGCGATCGTCGGCCACGACACTTCCGCGGAACTGGACCCATTTCCTGGCCTTCGCGAGCTCGGCGAGGCTCTCGTCGATGAGGGCGTTCCGCTCGGCCACGTCCTCGGACTCCGACGCCAGTTCCGTGAATCCCCGCGCGAGCGTCAGATGCAGGACCGCGGTGGTGTGCAGACCCTTCTCGCCGAGCACCCCGATCGCATCCTCGATGTCGGACAGCGCCACGACGAGAAGGCGCCCCACGTCGCGCACGGGCTTCGCGCGCTCCTGCAGATCGATCGCGGAGCGGATGTTCTCGAGGGCGTTGATCGCACGGAGAAAGAGAGCGATCCGCCGGATCTCCGGATCCGTGAGCGTGATCCCGTCGACGATCGTGCCCGACGGTGAGTCGTTGAACGCGTCGCTCGCATAGAACTCGACCGTTTCCTCGATCGTGGCGAACACGTTGTGATGGAAGAACGGAGGAGTGTCCGCGGCCTCCACGATCGACGGCGTGTTGAACCGGCCGTCGCCGAATCCCCCGAGCGGATGGGGCTCGACCCCGAAACCGCCGTCGCGCGGCCGCGGCTCCCCGGTGGCGTCGGCCGGGTGCTCGATGTCCTCGACCCCGGTGTCGAAGTTCACGTTCAGCGTTCCCGACGGATCCACGAAGTCCGCGTTCGCGCCCCCATGCGAGTGGCAGGAGAAGCACTTGCCGGCCCCGATGAAGAGATCGCGTCCCGCCTTCACTTCCGGGTCGCCGAGAGCGAGCGAGAAGAGGTCGAGCTCCTCCTGCCGGCCCAGCGAGAGCTGAAATGCCTCGAGGGCGTCGAGCTCGGGATCGGTCGGCGGCCGAAAGTCGACTCTGATCTCGCGAGCGAGGGTTCGCGTGAAATGCTGTCGGACCGCGCCGAGCGCGAACTCGCGAAGCGTGCCGTTTCCCGGCGCCCCGTCCCCCGACCACCCCGTCCGGTGGAACGGCGGTACGTCGCCGCCGCCCGAGCTGTCGAAGTCCGACGGAGCGATCGACAGCGCCTGCGCGAAGACGTGCGGAACCCCGCGCATCGTGAACTTGTTCTCCAGGTCGTCGAAGCCGTCCACGTTCTCGACGATCAGCCCGAACTCGCGCATCAGGACCGGGTTCTCGAAGTTCTCCGCGAGGTCCGGGTTCGTCTCCGCCACGAAGAGGGGATCATCCGGCGGAAGGGTGGCGATGAACTCCGGATCGATCGTGAAGTTGTTGGTCGCGCGGTGGCACGAGCCGCAGGTCCGGCCGTTCCCGTCGAATGTCTCCTCGAAGAACAGGGCCTCGCCCTTGGCCACGAGGTCGTCGATCGACGAACGAACGAGACCGCGATCGATGCGATGAAAGAGCTCGGGATCTCCGGCGGGGGCGCCGCGAGCTGACCATCTTTCGTACGCGGCCTCCACGACTCGGGCGTCCCCGAGGCTCCCCACGTCCCGACTCTCCCCCGCCGCCGGGGCGACGAGGGGCACGACGAGACCGAGAGCGAGTCCGCGGACTCGCTGTCGAATGGCCCTCCGAGCGCTCATGCGTCTTCTCCGTGGTGCGCGTGTCTTCGTCGAGGAGCTATCGGAGAAGCGTCATCTTCCGCGTCGCGACTCGACCGTTCGCCTCCAGGCGGTAGAAATAGACGCCGCTCGTCACCCG
>JALGZO010000036.1 GCA_025774865.1 bacterium
GGGACGACCTTCGGGATCGACTGCAGCCCGTCGCGGGCCCAGCACTCGCACAGCTTGACGGAATCGGGAAAGGCCATCGGTTCCCTCGGAAGACGGTGGAGGTCCGCAGTGTGGAGGTCCGCAGTGAAGGCGGACATGATACTCGACAGGGTCTTTCCGGGGTAGATGGTTGCGGGGTCTCGCCCGAGCCGCCGAGGAGATCCGCATGGGAGGCGACTCTCCCGCATCCCTGAAGAACGGGGATCAGGGCGCCGTGGCGGCGACCTTCGAGGTCCACGCCTTCACGGTGGACGCGGCCCGGCGGCATCTGGCGAGCGCAGATTCCGAGCTCGCCGCCTCACGTTCCCGGTAGCCCCACGATTCAAGACCTGCCCGCCTCCGCACGATAATTCCTGACAGGACAACCTGGAATAGACGGCGGACCTGCCGTAGTTTGGGGCATTGCCACTCCGCCCCGGGTCGGCCGACCACCGTCACATCCTCGGCGTTTGCCCGGAGAGGCTTTTCCGCCGGCGGCACCGAAAGGAGCATGAGCATGACCGTAGGGATCGTCGGGTACGGCGCCTGCATTCCCCGCCACCGGATCAAGGTCGAGGAGATCGCGAAGGTCTGGGGGGCCGATGCCCCCAGCTACAAGAGGGGCCTGCAGCTACGGGAGAAGTCGGTCCCGGCCCCCGACCAGGACGTCATCACTCTCTCGGTCGAGGCGTCTCGCAACGCGCTGGCCCGCGCCGGCGGACTCGACCCCCAGGACATCGGGGCGATCTACGTCGGCTCCGAGTCGCACCCTTACGCCGTGAAGCCGACCGGAACCGTTCTGGGTGAGGCGATCGGCGCGACCCCGAACGTTCACGTCGCTGATTTCGAGTTCGCGTGCAAGGCGGGCTCGGAGGCGATGTTCGTGGTCGGAGGACTGGTGGCCGGAGACGCCATCCGTGTCGGGCTCGCGGTGGGCGCCGACACGTCCCAGGGCGCTCCGGGCGATGCGCTCGAGTACTCGGCTTCGGGAGGTGCGGCGGCATTCCTCATCGGCAGCGACGACCTCGTGGCCACGATGGACCACACGCACTCGTACATGACCGACACCCCCGACTTTTGGCGGCGTGAGTACATGCACTACCCGCAGCACGCTGGTCGCTTCACCGGCGAGCCGGCCTACTTCAAGCACGTGCTCGGGGCCTCGCGCGCGCTGCTGGAGAAGACAGGCACGAAACCGTCCGATTTCCAATACGCCGTCTTCCACCAGCCGAACGGCAAGTTCCCGATGGCGGTGGGCAAGAGGCTCGGCTTCACGCGCGAACAGATCGAGACGGGGTGGCTCGTGCCGACGCTGGGCAACACCTACTCGGGCTCGTCTCCGATGGGTCTCACGGCGATCCTCGACGTAGCGAAGCCCGGCGACCGGATCTTCATGTGCTCGTACGGGTCCGGATCCGGATCCGATTCGTTCATCTTCACGGCCACCGACCGCATCACCGAGGTGCAGGGACTCACGGCCAAGACGCGGGACATGCTCGATCACGACCAGATCTACCTCGAGTACGGGGAATACGCGAAGTTCCGCCACAAGATCCTCAGAGCGGAGTAGGAGCTGACCATGCGAGATGTCGCAATCATCGGCGTCGGCGTCACGAAGTGCGGCGAGCTGTGGGACAAGTCGCTGCGCGACCTCTATGTCGAGGCCGCCCTGAAGGCAATCCGAGACTCTGGAGTGGATCGGCTCGACTCGATGGTCGTGGGGTGCATGTCGAGCGGGCTCTTCGTGGGGCAGGAACATCTGGCCCCGCTCCTGGCCGACTACCTGGGGCAGTGCCCGATCCCGTCCACGCGGGTGGAGTCGGCGTGCGCGTCAGGCGGAGTGGCGATGCGGACGGGGTTCCTCGAGGTGGCGAGCGGCGTGAGCGACGTCGTGCTCGTCGGCGCGGTCGAGAAGATGACCGACGTCGGCGGGGACGAGGCGACGTACGCGCTGGCCACTGCGGCCGACCAGGAGTGGGAAGGGTTCAGCGGAGTCACGTTCCCCGGCCTCTACGCGATGATGGCCGTGTCCCACATGGAGCAGTACGGCACCACCCGCGAGCAGATGGCGGCAGTGGCCGTGAAGAACCACGAGAGCGGATCGAAGAACCCCAACGCGCAGTTTCCGATCCGGATCACGATCGACGACGTGCTGAACTCGGTGAAGGTCGCCGATCCGTTGCGCATCCTCGACTGTTCGCCGATCTCCGACGGGGCGGCGGCGGCGATCCTCTGTCCCGCCGATGTGGCGAGCCAGCTCGGGAAGAAGCAGCCGGTGAAGATCCTGGGGATCGGACACGGCACCGACACCATTGCGCTTCACTCCCGCGAGAATCTCGCCGAGCTGGCATCGGCCGGCCGAGCGGCGCAGAAAGCGTACGAAATGGCCGGCAAGAAGCCCGCGGACATCGACGTCGCCGAGGTCCATGATTGCTTCACGATCTCCGAGATCATGGCGACCGAAGCGGTCGGTTTCTTCGAGAAAGGGAAGGGTGGACCGGCCGTCGAGGCAGGCGAGTCGGCGATCGGAGGGAGGATTCCCGTCAACCCGAGCGGCGGCCTCAAGTCGAAGGGGCACCCCGTCGGGGCGACCGGCGTTGCTCAGGTCGTCGAGATCGTCGAGCAACTCTGCGGTGAGTCAGGGGAGCGACAGGTGCAGGGTGCCCGTACGGGCCTGACGCAGAACATGGGCGGAACCGGCGCGAGCTCGGTCGTCCACATCCTGGAGGCGATGTGACATGCCGACCGCGAGAGCATGGAGGGAGTATCCACGGCGGTATCGCTACGAGGCGGCCGTCTGTACGGGGTGCGGCAAGTGGCACTTCCCGGCCCGGCTCGTGTGCGATGCGTGTCGTGGCGAGGAGTTCGAGACGAAGACCATGCGGCGCACGGGCAAGATCCTGACGTACACCGTCATCCGCGTGCCGCCAGCGCCGTTCAAGGACGAAGCACCCTTCGCCGTGGCCGTGGTCGAGATGGACGACGGACCGCGTCTCACGACTCAGGTTGCCGACTGGAAAGAGGACGAGCTGCAGATCGGACAGAAGGTAAGACTCGAGTTTCGCCGCATCCAGAGCGACGGCGAGGCGGGGCCGATTCATTACGGCTACAAGGCCGTTCCGGTGAAATAGAAGGGCGCGCCGACACGACGTCCTCCGCCCGAAAGGGGGATCTCCGGATGAGCGATCCACACGACGATTGCCGGTGTCATTATCGCCCGTCGCCCGAGGAGGTCGCTGATCTCATCGCGCGGGCGAAGCGGCACGAACTCGGAATCGACTTTCTTCGCCACGGATCGCAGGAATCCGTCGCCGCCGTCTTCGGCGTGCACGCGTTCACGGTGGACGCCGCCCGGCGCGAGTTGGCCGGTGGCGGACCGGACCCCCGGGAGAGTGGGTGACGCTGGCTTGCCTCAACGAATAGGGACTCGTCGCGGCACCTGATCAACCGGAGCTCGGTGGAAGTCCCGATTCAAGGAACGCGATATGGACTCGCAGCGTTCCACATCATCGAAGGAGGATTCCTTTCGTCGTGCGGGAGTCCTCCGACGACTCCAGATGGAAGAAATAAATACCGCCAGCAACCCGTGAGCCGGAGTCGTTCCGTCCGTCCCATCGGAGAGAGGTCCTGCCGGACGGCGCCACTCCGTCCACCAGGCTCCTCACCACCCTTCCGCTGACGTCCGTCACGAACAGGCGAACGGGCTGCGCCCGATCCAACGCGAAGCTGATACGTGTCGACCCGACGAACGGGTTCGGTTCGCTCGGGAAGAGTGCGAACCCACTGTCTCCGGCCGGCGCGAGCACGGTCGTTGTGCCTCCATGCGGCGCGCGAATGTCGAGGAAGACGTGACTGCCGGTGCCCGGCCGGTGGATGCGCAGCAGGGCGGAAGCACTCTGGGGCGCCACGTCTGCGTCGAACCAGAAGTTGTAAAGCGACTGGAACTCGACGGGATTCGAAGACGTCGGCCCCCCGTACGGCAGGGTCTCCCAGGTCGCGAGCCCCTCACTGGCGGCGAACGTCCAATCGTTCTCGGCGTCCTGGTCGATGTCGCGGAACCCCGCGTTCGTGATGACGGCGTTGCCGACGGGGATGGTGATCGCTTCCACGGCCCGGGCGCTGGTCTGGTTGTAGAGGGCCCATTCGTAGTGCCACGTGCCGCCCCCGAGGTCCGTGATGTCCTCGCTCAGGATCACGATTCCGTCGTCCGGAGCGACCGGATCCGTATACTGCTTCTGACCCCAGTTGAGCATGAACGGCCCCGGGTTCGCGAGCAGGCCTCCGCCGACGTCGCCAAAGTCCCAGTCCGACCCGTTCCAGTGCGTCGTGACCTCGCGCCACCCGAAGTTGTTGAAGAGCGTATCGTCATCGGCGACGTAGTAGATGCCCTCGTAGTAGTACTTGGCGCCCGGGATCTCCAGATCGCTCTCCCGAACCTCGAGGCGGGATTCGGTGGGACCGGACCCGGAGCCGTCATTGTCACGAACGCAGTCCACCGGGATCCCGTCGAACCAGGAACCCCAGCAGTCCCACACCACCGTGTGCGGATTCACTTCGTCCCGAGGCCCCAGGTAGTACAGCGAGCCGTTGTTCCCGGCCGAGTAGGTGTCCGAACAGCCCACGTCGAGAATGCCGCCTCCGCCACCGGCGCAACCGAGATCGCACTGGTCGTTCGCCAGCGCCAGAAACGCATGCTTGAGCCAACTCCTCCCGATCATCTCCATCCGGCCGTTCATCTCACGGAACATCGCCATGCCGATCACGGGATGATCCTCGGCCATCGGAGCGTGCCAGGGAACGGGCACGTTCCCGTTGTTGCACGAGGTCGTCGCGAAGGAGAGACCGAGAAGGCCGTTCGGATACGTGCCTGAGCGTCCCAGGTAGTCCGTCAATCCGTAGACCTCGAGGAGCAGCACGTCGATGACGGGAGGATCCCCGCGGCGCGGATTCCGCGGTGCTACGTCGGAGGCCTCGCGACGCACCAGCTGCGACTCGAGTCGAAGATCGTAGAGGCCGACGTATTCCCCGGCGAGCTCCGGCCGCCCGATTTCTCGAGCCCAATCGCCGCCGATCACGAGATCCCCTCCGCGGACCACCAGCTCGCCCGACGAGGCGTCGAAGCCGAATCCGGTGTTCCGGATTTCGAGCGGAGCGGACCGCGAGCCTTCCGGCCCCCGGATCCTGGCGAGGAGTCCCTCTCCCGGATCCACTTCGACCGCGAAATCGAAAAGCGCCGTCGAAGAGACGAGCTGTCGGAGGTGTGGATCCTCCACGCCGAGAACGAACCCGCCTTCGTGGGGAAGCCTCACGTCATCCGTGAATCCCACGAACCCGTGATCCCGGAGGCGGAACGAGATGTCGACGCCGCTCGGAATGGCAAACGAGTAGTGGTTGGCGGACGGGTTCAGCCCGACGAAGCGCTCGGCGCTAGCGGACTGGCGGAGCCGATCCAGCGTCAAGCCGAGCGACTCGAGACGTTGGTCGGTGATCGAGAGGGAGGTGATGCCCTGGGTCACACGCCGGATCTGGGTGTCGGCACTGGCGGCGACGGCAAATCCCAGAACGAGAAGCGCGATTCCCGGAGCTCGAGGGACGGATACGCGTCTACGCATGGCGCACCTATCCCGGGACCGCTCGTCGTCAGCGACCCCGAGCGACGAAGTGGCTCCCCCGAAATGGCCGCGACTGCTCGCTCAATACTAGAGTGAGTAGTCCACTGAATCAAGCGGCCTTTGGAGCGGCTGCGACGCCGCGGACGACTGATCGAAGCAACCTGGCTTCCCTGACGCAGATCATGGATCCGAGTGACCCGCCGGGCTAGCCTCGCGTCAGTCCCGGTGTGCTGGCGCGGCGTCCAGAGAGGCTGTCGAGCCCGGCGGCGGATCGCGCAACACCGCGAGCCGATCCAGGGCCCGGGCAAAGCACATCACGAGGGGGGACGGTACGATGCAGCGAGTGACCCCTTGGGCATTGCTCTGCGTGGCAGCGTGCGTCCCGGCCGTCTCGACCGCGACGCCGATTTTCTTTCCTACCTCGGATCGATACTACGACTACGACCAGTCCCCCGTCTGTTGGCCCGCTGCTCTGGACATGGCCCGGTTCCCGAGTTTCGTGGATTCCTCAGGTGTCACCTGGGTGGGTCACCTCGCCACCGTGACCTCTTCGGAGGAAGACGACTTTTTGACGACCACGTTCGGTCAGGATGGCTGGCTTGCCGGGGCGGACCTGGACAGAGATGGCGCGTGGACTTGGGAAGCCGGGGACGAGGTGGGCCAGGTCTTCTGGGACAACGGGAAGACCGTGATCTATGTAAACTGGTGCCCAGGCGCACCGTCTGGAGATCCTGCAGCTATCTGTCTCTTGAAGCTGGGGTCGCAGGAAAATGGGGAGTGGGATGCCGTGGACGCCGTAGACGTCCACGGTTTCTACGTGGAGTACGTGCCCGATCCCGCATCCGGAGTTGAAGGTACGATCGAAGCGACCTCCTGGGGAGCGATCAAGAACCTCTTCTGGTAGTCGCGGGACCTCCGCCGATCGGCGTCAGCTGGCCGGAGACGAACCGGATCCCGGGGAAGCGGACGACTGAACGACGTCGTCGAGGGCGGGACCTGGGGCGTGACGGTGTCGGGAGCTGGGGTGTGACGTCGCGGAGCGCGCGATCGGGCGCGAGCCAAGGTAGACCTCGCCCGTGGTCCCGTGCAAGGACACCACGTCACCCTTCGCGATGCGGTGAACCACGTCGCCGGATTCGTCCACGATCTCGGCCAGGTGGCGGCGGCTGTCGACCCGGAGGCCGACGGCGCTCATGACCGCGTGCAGCGGCTTTCTCTGGAACCCGTTGATGGCCACGGCCGCGTGGGACGTCGCCCCTCCCTTGGCGGCGAGGAGTGCATCGGCGGAAAGGATCACCGGGATGTCGTCGGGGGTGGGGTTCTCCATCACCATCAGGATCCCGTCCACGTCGTCGCGCTCCTCGAGGCCGGAGGCCGTCAGTTCGTCCCGGTCCGCCTCGTCGAAGGCGGCCACTCCCCGGAACGCGCAACCGCACACACCGATGCCCTGAGTCGACTCGGCCCCCGGGTCCACGAAGGCGGTGGCCTCGGTATCGGTCTTCTTCTCCGACGTCCGGGATTGCAGGATGCTGAGGACGCCGCGATCGACCGTGAACTCGACCTCCTGGTCGGTTCCCTGGAAGCGCCTCAGGCGTGCCACCACGTGCCTGAGCCTCCGGTAGAGCATGGGCATGAGATTCTCGAGCTCGGAGATCGCGCGGAACGAGCCGAGGCCGGTCACGCCGCTCACCAGGTCGTCCCCGGCCGCCGAGAACTTGTACTCGCCCTCGAGCTCACGGACCCCGCTCTCGGTCAACCGCGTGTGCGGCACCACGCCGGTGAGTGAAGCCGTGGTCTCGTCCAGATCGGGAGGCGCCTCGAGGTTGGTGCGGTTCCCGAATGCCATCTCCTGGACGATCGCGGCGGTGTGCCAGTCGTCGCAGATTCGTTTGATCTCCCGGTATCGGCACGCTGCATTCTTCTCCCACGAATTGAACACGGCGTGGACCGCGGCGATGACCTGACGATGCGGCTCTTCCAGGAAGGTATCGAGCTCCTTCCCGTGACCGCGCTGCCGCAGGACCGCCTTCGACGCCTGCACCACCTCTTTCATCCCTTCCCAGGGAACGTCGTCCTTGGCCTGGACGCCGTAGCGGGTCTTCATCTCCTCCACCAGGCCGTACGACTCGATGTCCACCCCCCAGACCGCCACGGCGAAGGAAGCGAGGAAGCGCCGATAGGAGTCGTACGCATGCCACGGATCCTCCGCGGCCAGCGTCTGGGCGATCGTGTCGTTCATCCCCACGAACACGACGGTGGATAGGAGTCCGGGCAGCGAGAGGACGGAGCCGCCGCGCACCGCCAGGAGGAGAGGCTGGTTCTCGTCCCCGAAGCAGCGGTGCAAGCCGTCGCGGTTCGCGATGTCCGCCTCGAGGATGCGCAGGTGTCGCTCGACGGCCCGCTCGAACCGGGTCCGGTCCCCGTGGTGCAGTCCGGAGCGCGGCAAGGCCGTGGGCAGGATGAAACCATCGCGGGTCGGCAGGCTCAGGTGGGAGATGTACAGGAGGCTGCAGCCCTTGCCGCCGTAGCGGGCCCGGAGACAATCTGCGGGATCTTCGCTCTCGACCCTTCGCTGGATCTCTCCGCGGTGCGAGATGTGGATGATGTCGAACGCGTCCTCCTCGTCCTTGCGATTCGAGATCGGCTGGCCGTCCAGTCGCTCGTTGAGGTTGCTCACGTGGTCCCGAATGTGACGGCCGGTCAGCTCGGTGAACTGGACCATGCAGTTCAGGTCGAAGAGTCCCCGCTGTAGGTTCCCGATCACGGACTGAAGCTCTTGCTTTCCCATCCCGAGCCGCTCGCGCATCGCTTCGAACGGAGAGATCACTCGCTGGAGCATCTTGTGGAAGCAGCGCTGGATCCCGTCGAGCAGATTCAGGGCCTCGGCGTACGTCCTCGAGCGGTCCACCAGCATGTCCGTCAGGTCGTGGAGCTCCCGGGACCGGACCCCGTCCAGCTCGAGGTTTCGAGCGCACGTGCGGATGATCCGCAGGCACGGTTGGAGCTGAACTCCTTCCTCCTCGTACCGGGATGCGACGCGTCGCAGGGCCAGGTACGCCGTCTCCTCCAGCAAGCAGTCCAGATGGTAGAGGTACCGGCGCTGGACGGGAAAACCCACGAGCTCCGTACACTGTCGCAAGTGACGCCGGAGCTCCCCGACGGCCTCCGTGGCGTCGAGCAGAGCCTCGCTCCGGTGGCACTCGAGAACGCGCTCGAGGCGTGCGAACAGCTCCTGCTGGGATACGCGGCGGATCTCTCCCTCCAGGCGGCCTACGACGTCGCGGAGCGCCTGCTCCGTTTCGTCGATGTTCAGGGAAGGGTCGCTCGGGTCGCGGTCGAGGAAGGTCTGCAGTGCGTCGGCGCAGGTTCGGATCTCCGGCAGGTCGCCGGAAAACGTCTCCGCCTTCGCCTTCAGGATCCGCAGATGATGGTAATAGACGAAGCGGTTGCGCTCCCGGAGACTCGTGACCGTCTCCTCGAGCTCCTCGCTCAGGCTCTTTCCGAACTCGCACCGAACGAGGGTGGCCGCGTACTGTTCCTGCCAGTCTTGTAGCCGCTCGATCACGTCGCCGGAGCCAAGTAGCTTTTCGAGATCCTCGACGATACGACTCGTGATCGTGAGGGGCGTGCTGCGCGAGCGCGCTTCTTCGTCCGCCGGCCCGGGCTCCGCATGTCCTTCCACGACGAGTCCGCTCGTGTCGCCGGTCTCCAGATAGGTCTGGTACGCCCGGGCGAGTCGAAGAGTCGCGTCGCCGAGGGCGTGATGCGTGCTCCGGCGAAGCTCGTTCACGATGGAGCTGCCGCGCACGTGGACTTCCGCGATGTCGATGGTGTCGGTCCAGAGGCGGTCGATCACGGTGGGCTTGGAGGCGAGCCCGCCGATGTTGCGCATGAGGATCCGTACGAGCAGTGGCACCCGTCGGGCGAGCGTGCCATTGAGGAACCGGTCCAGCTCGGCGTTGAGGTCACGCACCTCGGGCTGCATGTTCTTGGCGTTCAGAAACGTCTTGAACGAAATGCCGGCGACCTTGGCGGCCAGACAGCGCAGCGCGAACACGCCTTGAGTCCGGTTCACCGACGAGTTGACGCGCTGGATCGCGGCCGCGACGTCGCGGATGCGTGAGCCCTCGATCCGTTCGGCTTCGTCGTCTCGGAACTCGAACAGCAGGGGCTCGAAATCGATCACCTCGCCCGGGCGACCGGCGAGCTCACTGATCCACCGGTCGGTGAGCAGGGTCCCCTTGCCGATGAGACGCCGACCGAGCATCTCCACACGACCATCCTGCACGCCGTGGATGACGAGGGAGTCCCCGATCATGTAGGGCACCGCGAGGGACTCCCCGCTGCGGAAGATGCGGTTGTTGACGAGCCCGAAGGCCCCGAGACGGGAAGCGAGGGGATGTTTGATCTTCAGATAGTGGTGAATGGCCTCCGTTCGGTTCGCCTCGTTCGGTTGCGCCACGCATGCGTGGTGAAGCATGCGGTCGAGCTCCTCGAGCAACGCCTGGTCATCCTCGTCGAGTGCGGTGGGCTCTCCGGCGGAACCGTCGACCGCCGCGGCGTCCGGCTCCGCCGGGACGGGCTCGACCGGGGCGGGAGCCTCGGGCGTCGGGGTCGCGACCTGCGGCACCGGCACGGCCGGGGCCTCTGCTTCGGCCGTCTCTTCCGCCTCGTATATGTGGGTCACCTCGCGAAGGGCTTCGTAGAGCGGTGTTCCGCGGGATTCCAGCTTCGCTGCGGCTTCGCGGAGCGCCGTCACGTAGTGGTCGAGCCGACTGCCCGGGATCGGGATCTGCTCCCGTTCGCACAGCCGCGCCACGATCGCGATCATCTCCTCGCGAAGCAGCTCGTAGAGTTCCTGCCCCTTGAGACAGGCGAGACCGCGCGCCAGTGCGAGTGAAACCGCGAGAAGCGCGTTCATTCCGAGGTTCTGCTTGCGCTGCATCACGTGAACGCGCTCCTCGGCGGTGGCGTCGTCCCCGATCTTGCCGCGCCGCCGGGCGACTCGCTCTTCCAATCCCAGGAGAATCCGGTCCACGTCCTGCAGCGTCATGGACACGGCGCCGCGCCCCTCGATCACGGGAGCGATGATCTCCAGCACGTTCTCGACCGCGTTGAGGCAGCCCTTGCCCCCGTACCGCTGCGCCCGCGCGAACAGCGCCTGCAAGGAATCGTCGCCGGACTCCTGGATTTGACCTTCACGGACTTCCTCGCGGAACGAGCTCACGCCCGGCTCCATCTCGCGGAACAGCTCGCCGTAGCGCTGGATCAGCTCGCGGTGCTCGGCCTGCTCCACGCGGGAGTCCACGAGATGGATGGCTTCCCCGGTACCGGCCGACGTCCCGAGGGGCGTGGCCCCGCGGAAGCGCAGCGTCACGCCCGATCCCGGCAACGCGATCTCGACGGTGGCGCCCACCGTGGGGACCCCGGCGTTGGTCGGCTCCTCGTACGCGGTCAGTCGTTGGAAGACCGCTCTTTGACCTTCGGCGAGAGCGCTCGGCTCTTCGGCGGCGGCCCCCTTGCTCATGATCTCCGCCACGGCCTGGTACTTGACGAGGCGCTCCGTGTTCGCGCCGCCCCCCGCCTTGAGGCCGAGCGCGTTCACGGCCAGCGCGATGTGGGCTTCCATGTCGTCATTCGGGCTCTTGGAGCGGTGCGAGACCACGATCTCCAGGTTCTTCCCGAGCGCCACGAGCATGGCGATCAGTGTCTCGTAGAGCGATCCGATCTGGTTCGCCTTGATGAGCGCCGTGTTGATCAGACCCTTTCCAGCGTCCTCTTCGATCGTGCGGTCGTTCGTGGTCACGAGGTCGTCGCCGATCACGAAGATCCGATCGCCGAGGGCTTCGAGCAGCATTCGCCAGCCCTCGTGATCGTCCTCGGAGAAACCGTCCTCGATCGAGGCGATGGGCACGTCGTACTCGGTGATCGCCCGGCGATAGATCTCCAGGACGCCGTCCCGGTCGAGGACGGCCTTGGCCTTGTCGCGCCAGAAGAGGTACATGCCCACGCTGTCCGGCATGTTGAACTCGTCACGATAGGCCTTTTCGAGCTCCGCCATGGCGGGGTCGAGGGCGATCGCCACGTCCGTGCCGGGACGGAGGCCGCACTCCTGAATCGTCTGTTTCATCATCGTCCACAGGCGGACCTCGGGCAGTGGAAACGAGCCCTTCTCGATGAACGGCGCGAGGCCGCCCTCGAGGCCGATGCCGATCACCCGGCACCCTTCAGCCTTCTCGATGATCTCCTTGAGGCGCGTCTGGAGGCGGTAGGTGATCTCCTGACACTCCTGATAGTCGGGAGCGCCCAGAATGAGGAACATCGCTTCCTGCATGCTGACGTTCGATTCGGGGTACTCCTTCTCCGTGTGTCGGCCCCCCATGCCGCAGTTTCGGTACTGCCAGGGCGCGGTGACCGGACCCAGCCGCGGGTGAGTGATCTCTTGCACGCGCCCCTCGAGCATGCGCTTTCTCACGGCGGAGGCACGCTCGATCCAAGTGCCCTGCTCGCCAACGGAGGCCGCGCGCTCGGCGGCCCGGCTTTCCCGCTCATTGAACTCCTTGTACTTCCCGGGATCCGCGAGCAGGAAATCGAGAAGTCCGACGGTTCCGAGGCCGAGCAGGAGACGGCCGACGTGGACGATCGGCAGCAGGTCCAGCGTCAGTCCGACGGCCAGCAGGATCCCGGCGGGGGGAAGCGCCACGAGGGCGAGATTGCGGCTGGCCCGAGGCCCGGCCGCGGCCACCGCGAGGTTGTAGGGAGCGTCCGGATAGTAATTGAGGCCCTCCCGCTTGATTCCGCGCGCGGTGCCGTACGGGGCGCGAAGGAAGGTCCCCAGATGAAAGAGCATTCTCGCCGCGAAGGGTTTCTTCAGGTGCGGGGTGACCTGCTCGAGTATTTCCGTGTTCAGAGCGTTGAGCCGGGCGGCCGTCAGGAAGTGACCGATCTCGTGGACGGCGACCCCGAAGTGGAAGCTTAGGTACATGAACAACGCCGAAACGATAGTCTCGGAGCTCAAGAAGATGAAGGAGAGCACCTCCGATTTGTGGACGGCCACGGACGGGAGGACGAGAACCGAGGAGATGAAGGCGACGTGGAAGGAGACCAGGATGTGGTTCGCGATGACCCACCCTTCGTGAAGGTGCGCCCGCGTCCGAACATCGCGACTCATGGAGATACCACCGACTCGTCAGCTGGCCGTCGCCCGGTGTCGAAGGCGCGCAGGTTCGAGCCCCACGGGCGGTGGATTCCCGCTTCTCGGACCCCTCGCGCGATCGCCTCTTTCGTCGACATGAGCCGCTTCATCTGAGCCCCCCAGTCCTCCCGACGGCCGTCCGTCAGGCCGGTGACGGTCCGGCGCTCCCCGCCCAAGGTACAGGAATTCACGCTCTGGCACTCTCCAGAATTCGTCCGGCGCGAGCGGCGATTTCGAGCTCATCCATCTTCGCCCACCAACCGCAGAATGATGTCGACGGCGGCGGGGATCGCCTCCCCCACGGCCGGGTGCATGGGTCCCCCGATCGTGGTGCAATCGGCCACCTCGACGGTCACGATGGTCACTTCGTCGGCCACCGGAAGCCCGATCCGCCGGCCCACCTGAAGCGGTTCGAATACCCCCACGTAGTGGGGAGATCCGCCGGGAACGATGTCGATGTCCTTCTCCCGGAGCACCTGCAACGTCCCCGGCTCGGACTTTCCGGTCTGGGTCGCGTCGACGATCACGAGGCGAGAGACCCCGAGCAGCTCATCCATCAGGCGGAAGCCGGTGTCGGTCGTGTGCACGGCCTCGAGCCCGTCCGGTGACCTCTTCCTCAGTTCCGTAGCTACGGCGAGTCCGAAGGCGTCGTCGGCGAGCAGGTCGTTCCCGAGCCCGACGACTCGGACGGTCCTAGTCGCGGTGGATCGCGCCATCGGAGTCCCGCCTGAGAGTGGTCTTCGTGTCCCCGCTCCGGTCGCGGATGCTCACGACGAGCGGCATGCTTCCCGGCAACGCGTGTGTCGCGCACCCGTGGCACGGGTCGTACGCGCGAAACGCCATCTCCACTTCGTTCAGGATCCCGTCCGGAACGTCCGGACCGGAGATGAGGCCCTTGGCCGCCTTCTCCACGCTCATCGCGATCCGCGCGGAGTTGTTCTGAGTAGCCACGATGAGATTCGCCTTCTCGATCACGCCCTTCTCATCCGTCTGGTAGTGGTGGAAGAGCGTTCCGCGGGGGGCTTCGACCACTCCCACGCCTTCCCGGGGGGTGGCTTCGGGGAGCGTCCGTACGTGGGGATCGGTGATTTCCGGGTCGTTCGCGAGCTGCTTCAGCCGCTCCGCGGCGTAGAGGAGCTCGACGACCCGCGCCCAGTGGTTCGCGAGCGTGTGATGTACCGGTTTGCCGCCGAGCGTTTCGTAGAGCTTCTCGTACGCCTCCTGGGCCGCCGGGGTCGTGAGGCGGTCCGCGACGTTGAGCCGGGCGAGCGGCGCCACGCAGTAGATGCCGCTGTCCTCGCCGTCGCGGAAACCGTGCCATCCGACCGGCTTCAGGTAACAGAATTTCACGTAACTCCACGGCTCGACGTGCTCGGCCACGTGATCCAGGTAGTCGGCGGCCGGGAACTTCACGTACTCACGACCGTCGGGTGCGACCACCCGGATCGTGCCGTCGTAGAAGTTCACGCAGTTGTCGCGGTCCACGAGGCCCATGTAGTAGGTGCGGTGCGTGAACGCGTCGGAGACGATGAGATCCACGTACTCCTGGTTCGCGAGAACCACGTCCTCGAAGATCTTCAGCGTGAACTTCCCGAACTCGAGCGCCTCCTCGGCGACCTCCCGGATGGTCTCCGCCTCCCCGGGCTTGATGGATTTCGCGACGCCGCCGGGGAGACCGAGGACCGGGTGGATGGCCTTCCCGCCGACCAGCGTGATGATCTCCCGGAGCCTTCTCCGCATGGAGATCACCTTCTGCCCGACCTCCACTCCCACCTTCGAGATGACTCCGAGGACGTTCCTCTCCTCCGGCGGAGCCGTCGGGCCCACGACGAAGTCCGGTCCCCCGAGGAAGTAGAAATGGAGCGCGTGATCCTCCGCCATGAAAACGCTGTAAATGAGCTCGCGAATCCTCTTGGCGGCCGGCGGGGGATCGATCTGGTAGAGGGCGTCGAGCGCCTTCGTGGCCGCCATGTGGTGAGCCGTGGGACAGACGCCGCAGATCCTCGAGGTGATCTGGGGCATGTCCTCGGCCGGCCGCCCGACGACGAACTTCTCGAACCCCCGCAGCTCCGGGACCTGGAAGTACGCCCGCTCCACCTCGCCCTCGTCGTCGAGGAAGATGTCGATCTTGCCGTGGCCTTCCAGGCGAGTGATGGGGTCGATGGTGATCCGTCGACGCATGTACTGGGCGTTTGCTCTCGAGGCGGCCGTCTGCAACGTCTCCTTCCGAGCTTCGGTCTTCGTGTCAGACATCGGAAACCACCTCTGTTTCTGGGCCGTCG
>JALGZO010000037.1 GCA_025774865.1 bacterium
AGCGGAGGGCGGAGAGCGGCGCCTCCGCGTTCAGCGGTTCCTCGGTGATCGGGGCCGGACGGGTCAGCGGCGACTCGGGCATCAGTCGAGCACGACGATCTTGCGGCTCACCCTGTCACCACCCGCTTCCACGACGGCGAAGTAGACCCCGCGGGGAAGTCGTCGAGGACCCACGTCGAGCGGCGGCGTTCCGTCGACGAGGTTGAGCTCGTACTCCCACTTGATGCGGTTGTACGGCTTCCAGCCGCTGCCCGGAGTGGTCTTCAGCTCGGGATGCGCCTCGTAATAGGCGGCCTTCTCGGCGAGCCAGCTGGAGCCCTTCTCGATCGTGGAGGCGCGCTTCTGCGCCCAGGACGCCGAGGGAGAGAGCGCGAGGATGGCGAGGACCAAGACGTGAATCGACGATCGAATCGGGATCATGGACACAGACTCCGGCTGCGAGAGACCAACGGGGGATGGGGGAGTCTAGCACGGAGATGGCCAGGATCCCATCCTCCGAGAGTGTCGCCGGGTCGGTCGAAGGGACGTTCGCGGGGCCACGCTCAGCGTTCCCCAGGGCTCGCGGCCGGGGGCTGTTCGTTGAGATGCCAGTCGTAGGGGAGATGTTCGAGGCGGAAGGGTCCCCGGTCGATTCGAGCCCGGAGCTTCGGTGGGCCGTGCGCGGCGAGCCAGCGCGCGACCCCCGCGTTCTTGCCGTAGGATTCCGTGTCCGGATTCGGGAGGGCGCCGGCGGGGGGGCGGTCGAAATCGGTGCGGAACCAGTCGAAGATCTTGGAGACACGCAGTTCGCCAGTCTCGCCGTCGAAGCTGACCTTGGCGGGATCCGCGATGAAGTCGGTCGTGGCGTCGTCGAGCTCCGCCCCGAGTTGCCGTGCGTGAAAGGCGGTCGAGCGAAGACGCGGGCAACCGATCGATGCACACACGATCGCGAAGTGGATCCGGGGGTCCTCGAACTCCGGTCGGAGTATCTCGTGCTCGATCGCGTTCAAAGTGATCGGTCCCCGCACGGAATCGAACATGATCCGATCCCACCGGCCCTCGATCTGAAGGATCGAGTTCGCGGGGATCCACTTCCGGATGAAGGGCAACGTCTTCGCCCACCAGCGCATCCCCGTAGGATAGTGGTCGACGATCAACTTCAGGGTGAACGCGTTGTACGCGTTGATCCAGTAGGCGAGGCGCTCGTCGCGGGACCAGGTGGACTCCGCCTCGGGAGGTTCGCTCGCCAGATCGAGCAGGTAGCGGCGGAAAGCACTCTCCGGATCTTGCGCCGACGCCTGGAGCGCCCCGTAGTCCACGAGACCGTCCGTCAGGAACTCGGCGAGCGTCGTGTCCAACTTCGCGTGCGAGTGGTCGACGGCGGGGGAGGCACGCGGGAGCAACAACGCGAACAGGACGGGCAGAAGGCGCAATCGGAGCTCTACGGCAGCGTGCTCGGCAGCTGCCGTGGGGCGGTCGCCACCGAGCTTCCCAGCGGCGGGCCACGGCGTCCGCCGCGACGGGAATCGGCAGCCAGCCAGCGGGCCAGGTACGCGGCGCCGTAGTACCGTCGTACGAGCGTTCGGGGAGACGCGCCGAGCGCGTGCCATGCGACCAGGAAGACGTCGTGACCGAAGGTCCGCCACACTCCGTGTCGCTCGAATCGCGCGGGGCTCGTGAGCGCGACTTCCGCCAGGACGCGAACGGACGTGCACCGGCGGAGACGCCGCGACATGGCCAGGTCCTCGCACAGCGGCTCGTCGGGAAACCCTCCCACGTGAAGGAACCTGTCGCGACGCATCGCGAGGCCCTGGTCCCCGAGCGGCGACGGGAGGATCCGGTCGCGGAGTCGGGACAGTCTCTCGAGGACCCGGTAGCTCGAACGATCCGAGTCGAATCTCAAGGAGAGGGCGACCGCGACGTCCTCGGAGCGCAACACGCGCAAGACGGCGAGCAGGGCCCCCGGCTCGACGCTCGTGTCTCCGTGCAAGAAGAAGACGAACTCGCTCCCGGTAGCGAGAGCCCCGGCGTTCATCTGGGAAGCCCGACCCAGCGGCGCCTGAATGAAGCGAACGCCCGTTCCGCCCCCGGATGTCGGCAGGGGCGCGTCGGCCGGCTGGACGACGATCACCTCGTCGACAAACGGGAGCTCAGCGTGAGAGTTCCACTCGGCGAGGTCCGTGTGAGCCGGGTCTCGCACCGGAACGACGAGGCTCAGATTCGCGCGGGCCCGGCGAACGGCGTTGTCGATCATCCGGTTGCCTCCTCGTACGCGAGGGCACGTGCGCTCGGCAGAATCGGGTCACTCTAGCCTCGATGGCGCGATTTGCGAACTGCCCAGATTTCTACTGAACGAAACGGACCGCCTTCTCGTCTCAGGGACAGAGGAGGGAGCCATGTCCGCAACCTTGCCAGTGATCGAGCCGGAACCATACCGAAGTCGGATCCACCGGACCCTCGCGGCGCTGGCGTTCGTCAAGCGGCTGCTGGCGAAGCGGGGGAACGTGTCCGATCTGGACATGGTGCGGCTCCAGCACGAGGGGTACGGAGACGCCGAGATCGAAGCCATCGTGTCGATGGTCTCCGGTCCCGGCGGTCGTCACGGTCCCCGGAGATCCTGATCACGAGCCGTCAGGGGTGGACGCTTCCCCAGCGTCCGCGGGATCGTGGAGGTCGAGCTCGCCACGGAACTCGAATCCGACCGCGAAGTAGAACCCGCTGAAGTCGAAACACAGCGGGCGCCCGTCCTCGGCGCGCGAAATGCGACGTAGCTGCGCGCGCGAGGTCCCCTTTGAGCCACTCCCGCCGCGATGGCCGCCGCCAGGGTCCATCGCGCCGCAGGAACGATTGCCATGGGCTCGGCTCCTTGTTTCGGTTCACGCCGAAGCGCTCGGGGAGGTATCCTACGAGGCCCGCGCCCGAGACGGGTGAGGCCACCGTACGCCGACCGTCCGCGGGGTCCACGGAGCGCAGAACACTTCGCAAGGAGTACGACGTCGAAATGACCCAGAGCGGCACGCCATCTTCGGCAAGAAACTCGTTCCGCCCCGCCTCCCGGCGTCACCGGAGCGGGCTCCGGATTCGCTGGCTGGTCGCCCTCGGGCCGCTCCTTCTCGTGGGTTGCGGGGGAGGCTGGACGTCGATCCCGATCGAGTCGATCGATTCCGAGACGGAGACCCTGGGGTCCGACCGGGCGCGGCTCACGCTGAACGACGGGCGGGTGTTCGATTTCCGATTGTCGCGCGTGGAATACCCCTACCTCTGGGGCAAGCGCTTCCTGGGGGAGAACATGCCCCTCCGAGAGATGCGCGTCGACCTGCGCGAGGTCATGCGAATCGACATTCCGAGCTCCTAGGGCCAGGGACAGGCGTCGAACCCGGAGGCGTCCACGTGCGAAGGCGCGGGATTTTGAAGGGACTGACGGCCGCGGGCTTCGCGGCCTCGCCCTTCGGACGAGCGATCGTAGCGATGGCGAGCGAAGGCCAGGAAGTCACCGCCGACATGATTCGACGGGCGGAGTGGATCGCCGGTCTCGAGTTCTCCGACGACGAGCGGGAGTTGATGCTCGAGGACGTCGGTGAGCTCCAGGAAGCGCTCGCGAAGCTCCGCGCGGTGGAACTCGACAACGGTGTTCCTCCGGCGGTGCGATTCGACCCGGCGGCATGTTCCGCCGCGAGCACGGGGCCGAGCTCTCTGCCCCCCCAGATTCCCGCCGCCACCGAAGATCCCGGCGGCGCCGCCGACGTCAGCTTCGGGTCGGTCCGACAGCTCGCCGGGTGGCTGCGTAGCGGTCGGATTTCCTCGATGTTGCTCACGCGGCTCTGCCTCTCCCGAATGCGGAGGTTGGATCCGCAGCTCGAGTGCGTCGTGTCCCTCACGGAGAGCCGCGCGCTCCTTCAGGCGCAGGCGGCGGATCGCCGGATCGCCGCGGGGAAGCCGAACGGTCCCCTCGACGGTATTCCGTGGGGAGCGAAGGACCTGCTGGCCGTGCCCGGCTTTCGCACGACGTGGGGAGCGAAGCCCTACGAGGAGCAGGATCGCGGCGACGAGATCGCCACGGCGGTCCACCGCCTCGACGAGGCGGGCGCGGTGCTCGTCGCGAAGCTCTCGGTCGGCGCACTGGCGTGGGGTGACGTCTGGTTCGGCGGGAAGACGAAGAATCCCTGGAAGCCGGAGCAGGGGTCGAGCGGCTCGTCGGCCGGGCCGGCCGCGGCGACGGCCGCGGGGCTCGTCGGCTTCGCGCTCGGCACCGAGACCTGGGGCAGCATCGTGTCGCCGTGTACCCGATGCGGTGTGACCGGGCTGCGCCCGACGTTCGGGAGGGTCAGCCGGACCGGCTGCATGGCGCTCGCGTGGAGCATGGACAAGATCGGCCCCATCGCGCGGACCGCGGAGGACTGCGCCTTCATCTTCGGTGCGATCCACGGAGCGGACGGAACGGACCCGACAGCTCGGGATGTGCCGTTCCACTGGCCGCCCCGACGCTCGCTTCGGGAACTCCGTGTCGGTTTCGTGCCGGCGCTCTTCGAAGAAGACCGCAACCCGGACGGCGACGACGAGTCGGACGAGGCGGAACGAAAGCGCCGGGAAGAATGGGCCGAGATCGATCGTGGGACCTTGAAGGAGCTCGAAGGGCTCGGGGTCCAGCTGATCCCGATCGAGTTGCCGGCGGAGCCACCGGTGGGAGGGCTCTCGCTCATCCTCACGGCGGAGGCGACGACCGCCTTCGACGATCTCACGCGGTCCGGGCGTGACGCGCTCCTCGTACGGCAGGAGCGTCACTCGTGGCCGAACGTCTTCCGCCAGGGTCAGCTCATTCCCGCGGTCGAGTACCTGCGCGCGAACCGCTTGCGGACCCTACTCCAGGAGAAGGTGAACGCGATTTTCGAGAAGGTCGACGTGTACGTCACGCCGACGTTCGGTGGGGACAACCTGCTGCTGACGAACCTCACTGGGCACCCACAGGTCGTCGTCCCGAACGGCTTCCGCGCTTCCGACGGAACGCCGACGAGCATCACGTTCACGGGTGCGCTTTACGACGAGGAGAGCGTTCTCTCGGTGGCGGCCGAGTATCAAGCCGCCACGGACCATCATCTCCCGCGGCCCGCCGGTTTCTAGCCGCGGCCCGCTAGTTGAAGCTCGCGACGGCCGCTTCTTCGTCCGTGAAGTCTTTCCACACGTGTGGAACCACTCCGCAAGCGCGCAGCACCGAGCCCACGCGGGAAGTCATCCCGGTCAACCGGACGACGGCGTCCTGGTTCGAGGCCGAGACCGCGGCCGCCGCGAGAAACCCGACGCCGAGCGAGTTGATCCAACCCACGTTCTGGAAGTCCACGACGAACTTCCGGATCCCGTCGTCCAGGCTCTGCTTGAAGACGTCGTGGATCTCGCGACAGGAGTCGCTTCCGTCGATTCTCCCGGCGAGATCGATCACGACAATTTGGTCGACCGTGCGCTTCTTGACTTCGAGCATTGAAGTGCCTCTCTTCCCTCAGTTCACCCGGACCATCTTGCGGGAGACTGCTTCGCCAGGTGTCGTGAGCCGGTAGAAATATACACCGGCGGCCGGAGAGACGCTCGGTTCCGGTGCCCACGGTACGGCGTGCACGCCCGCCTTCCGAACTTCGCCCTCGAGAAGCCGGCCGACGAGGCGCCCCTGAACGTCGTAGACGCGGAGCGTGACCCGGCGCGTATCCGCGAGCGAGAACGAGATCGTCGTCGCGGTGCGAAACGGGTTCGGCGAGTTCTGCCGGAGCGTCAAGCCGAGCGGCGCCAGCGCCGCGTCTCCGATGCCGGTCACGCCGAGCGCGATCTCGTCGAGGAGCCATTGCGCGGTCACGGCGGTGACGTGGATGTGCTCTTCGTTCGCGACCGGAAACAGGAACGCGTCGAACGGAGTGTGGTCCGGCAGATCCGGGTCCCCGGCGACGTCGTGAAACGGGTCGGTCGTGTGGTCGAGTGCGAGCGCACTGATGGTCGGGACGAAACAGTGATTGTCGTGCAGCGCGACGATGTCCCCGAACGGCGCTTGCGTCGTGTCCATCTGGGCCATCGATCCGCGCCAGCCGCCGGGAGCGCCATCCCAGGGAAGCGTCCCCGCCACCGTGACCGACATCGTCTCCGGCGGCAGCAGGAAGATGTCGATCAGGCCATCGAAGATGAGCTGACTGGCCCCATCCGGGACGGCCCAGACGTTTCCGATGATGTCGACGAGGAAGCTCTCGTACTCCCACTGGATCAGCTGGTCGCCGGCCGGGAACCCTTGATTCGTCTGCGAGCCGCTGCCGTTCGCGACGGCGGAGAGTCGCGGCCCGGCCGGCCAGTCTCCGAGGGCCGCGAGCTCGGCGGTCAGCGCGCCGTGCAGGGAGTCCGGCTCGCCGGTGGCGCCCGGAGGCGTGGTGTGATGGTAGAGGAGCATCTGGCGCGCGGCCGGCGAGTCGAGGCTCGCCAGGAGCAGCGCCGCGTCGGCGGACTGTTCGGCGAAGAAGTCCACCCAGTACTGGATCCCGAGCGGCACCATGGCGCCCTGGTGTGGCGCGTCGAACGAGATGAACGTCCGCACGTCGTGGTCGATCCCATGCTGCTCGGCGTAGCCGAGCGCGTACCGGCCCACGAGCCCGCCCATGCTGGCGCCTACCACGACGAGACTGGCCGGCTCACCGACCAGGCTTCGCACCTGCTGGATGAGCTCCAGCGCGACGAACGCATTCTCCTGGATTGCGACCGTCGCGTCCGCGAAGTTCAGGACGACCGCGTCGAATCCGAGCGCACGCACGTCTTCGATCAATGATTGCTGGTTCAACAGCTCGTAGAGCTCCTCCCAGTTCATGCTGTTGTCGAGGTCGAATCCTTCGAGCACGACGACGGGATTCTCGACTTCCGTGTGGGAGTCCGCGAGGTACACATACGCCTCACCGGTCCCGAACTGCCCTTCGTGAGGGACCGTGGCGGTGACGGCGAGAGTGTCGTGGGGGAGCGGCGTGCCGAAGCTACGCACGTCGAAGAGGAAGCTCCCGTGTGAGACGCGACCGTCGTCGTCGGTGACTCGGACGCGCACGGTCTTCGTCCCGTCGGTCTCGTACCGAGCTTCGATGGGGTCGCCGAAGCGCGCGGACCGGAATCCCCGTCCGTCCCCCGCATCGATGGCGATCCGAGAAACCGGGGGACCGTTTGTCAGGAAATGATCCCGTCGGAGCTCGAACACTGCCCGCTCGCCCCGATACGTGTGGTCCGTCAGTGCCGCGGCCGCGAACACGCGCTGCCGGCGGAGAGGATCGCCTACGCCGGGGGCGAGCCGGCCCGAACGGACGACGATCGAACCGTCGTCGAGGGCGTCCTCGCGAAGACGGTCGTATTCGAACGCGAGGAACGCGACGGGCATGACGCCCCGCCGCTCGGCCTCGCGAGCCGCCGCGGAGAGGTCGGCCAGTGTCCAAGGTGGTGAGCGGAGGGACGCGCCCCGGATCTCGTGCGCCATCTGGCGAAAACCGCGAAGCGTCGTGGGGGGCGCAGCCGCACTGCCGTCGTGATCGGCGATTCGCGACATCGAGACGACGCGGTCGTAGAGGATGCCGCTCGGCACCCGCTCCTCGTCGAGCTCGGCGAGGAGGCCGGAGAGCGTCTCCCCGACGGTCGGCCCGCTGGGAGCAGCGGGTACGGGGAACGAGACCAGGAGCAAGAGCGCGGTGGCGAGGAATCTCATCGAGCGGCTCCCGGAACGTCGGCCTCTGCGGACGACCACCCAGGGTAGCGCGCTCGGTCAGCTCGTGGGAAGAAAAGAGGCCGACGGGACGAGCCCGCCGGCCTCGATCGACGCGACCGGGACCTGGGTCACTCGCTGGCGGCGAGCTCCACAGCCGCGTGATCCAGCATGTGCTGCCCGATGTACTGCGCGAGAATGTCCGCGGGCATGGGGGCGAGCGTGATGGCGACCTTGCGATCGGTCTCGTTGCGCTTCATCGTCCAGTCCACGGACGAGCCGGGCTTCCAGTTCTTCTTGTCCTGCATCAGTTTTTCGCCGTTCGCTTCGGAGAGCTCGATACCGTTCATGGCCACGAGCACATCACCGGGCTGGATCCCGGCTTCCTCGGCCGGGCTGCCTTCGACGACCTTCATGACCGTCATCGGGCCGTGCTTCGCCTCGTCGGGACGGTCGAGCTCGACGCCGACCCAGCCGCCGTCCTTCATCTTCGTGGCCATGTAGTCCAGACACTCTTGGGTACTGTAGCTGCACTCTCCCGCGTCCGCCGGAACCGCGGCGAAGACGAACAGGGCCATCAGGCCGAGGATCCTCTTCATGGATGATCTCCTTTTCCGTTTCGCGCCCGGATCGGCTCCCGCGCTCCTGCGCGGCCCGGCTCGTCCCGGCGTCCGATCTCGACCCGAACGTACGAAGCTGCGCCGTAAATGTCCTTCCGCGAGTGGTAAAGAAACGTCTAAGTTGTCACCAAATCGTAAACTCGACGCCCGAGCCCGGACCGGTGGGGCGTAGGACCGCTAGAATCTCCCGCGGTGAAACGATGAGCTGGACTCTCCGATTCGGAAACCATCGGACGCTGTGGATCGGGTTCTTCGCGGTCGTCATCCCCCTGCTCGCCCTGCTCGGCCTGCAGTACATCTGGCTGACGCGCCTCGAGAGGGCGACCGCGATCGTGCACCGTTCCGCCCTGCGACACTTCGTGGAGGCGGTGGGGGCGGAGGTCGAATCGTTCTACCGCTCGCAGGGAGAGGGTTGTCTCGCCCTGCCCGCATCGATCCTGGAGGAAGATGCGCGGGCGAAGGTGGCGCACCACTGGGCGCAGAAGTCCACGAACGGCGTCCGTCTCTTCCTCGTGGATTACGAGGCCGCTCCGTTCGGCGAGTTCGGCCTGTTCGATCCGGACCTCGGTGTTCTGGAGACACCCTTCGCATCGGACGAGACCCTGTCGATCGTCGTTGCCTGCTCTCCGTGGCAAGTCCGGAGCTACCAGGGGTGGGCCACGGATCCGGTCGGGCTCATGACCGACGAGCGCAACCCCGAGTACCGTCTCGTGCTCCACCCTCTCATCGACGCCAGTCAACATGTGGTCGGCGTGACCGGCATGATTCTCGATCAGGCCTACTTCCGCGAGAAACTGCTACCGCGCGTGATCCAGGAGACCCTTGCGCGCTACTTCGTGGACGCGTCCGAAGAGGCGTTTCTGGTGACGGTCCGGAACCCGCTGGGGCAAGTTGCCTACTCGACCGGCGGGTCGGGCGGAGAGGCGTCGGATCGTGGCGTCGACGAAGGCCTGCCGCCGGGAACCGCCGCGGCGCCGTTTCCGTTCGTGTTCGCCGACTGGACAGTCGAGCTCCGCGGTCTCGAGCGAACGCCGGAGGAGCTCGCCCGCGCCAGCTTCGGATTCAACATGACGTTGACCGCGCTGCTCGCGGCGGCGCTGCTCGGCGGCGTGTTTCTCGCGCTTCGGGTCGCCGACCGCGCCGTGCGGCTTTCGGAAATGAAATCTGACTTCGTGTCGAACGTCTCGCACGAGCTTCGAACGCCGCTGGCGTCGATCCGGGTGTTCGCGGAGTTCCTGAGACGGGGGCGAGCGAGCTCTCCCGAGACGGTCAAGAAGTACGGCGAGCACATCGAGGCGGAGGGACGGCGTCTGTCGCGGCTCATCGACAACATCCTGGATTTCTCGCGAATCGAGTCCGGAGCGAAGGAGTATCAGTTCGCGTCGGCGCGCCTGGAAGACGTCGTCGAGTCGGTCGTCGAGACGTTTCGAGCTCGCACCCGGGACGCGGGGTTTCGGATCGAGCTCGAGAAGCCCGCCCGCCCGTTGCCGCCGCTCGAGATCGACGCCGACGCGATCGGGCAGGTCCTGCACAATCTTCTCGACAACGCGGTGAAGTACTCGGGTGACGGGCGCGAGATCGTCGTCCGAGTGGAGAGTGACGACAAGTGCGTCGGCTGTTCCGTCCGGGACTCGGGTCCGGGGATTCCGGCCGACGAGCGTTCGAGAATCTTCGAGCGGTTCCACCGAGCAAGCCGGGGGCTCGTGCACGACGTGCAGGGGAGTGGCCTGGGGCTGGCGATAGTGCGGCACGTCGTCAGGGCGCACGGCGGCGACGTGGACGTGGTGAGCGAACCGGGAAACGGGACGACCGTTCGGTTCGAGTTGCCGCTCGCGCCGAAGACGTAGACGGAGGAGCTGGATGCCGCGAGTCCTGATCGTCGAGGACGACGCCGCCATGGCGGTGGCCCTGCGCGACGGTTTTCAGTACGAGGGATACGAAGTGGTCGTGGCCCACGACGGGGTCTCGGGTCTCCGCCTCGCGCGTGACGCCCCGCCCGACCTCCTGATCCTCGACGTCATGCTGCCGCAGATGAGCGGTCACGACGTTTGCCGCGAGATTCGCAGGGACGGCAATAACGTCCCCATCATCATGCTGACGGCGCGTGGGCAGGAGATCGACAAGGTACTCGGTCTCAAGCTCGGTGCCGACGACTACGTCACGAAGCCGTTCGGGTTCCTGGAACTGGCCGCGCGGGCGGAGGCGCTCCTCCGACGCGCCGCGGGCCGCGGGACGACTCTCGGCGAGTGCCGCTTCGGCGACGTCACCGTGGATTTCGAGCGCGCGGAGGCCCATAAGAGCGGCGAGCCACTCCCGCTCACATCGCGCGAGCTTCGTCTGCTACGATACTTCGTCGAGCACCGCGGACACGTCGTCTCCCGCGAGGAGCTGCTGGATGCGGTGTGGGATTACGATAACGCGCCGATCACGCGGACGGTGGACATGCACGTTGCCAAGCTCCGGAAGAAGATCGAGAGTGATCCTTCCGACCCACGGTACATCGTCACCGTCCACCGCATGGGCTACAAGTTCACAGGATGAGGTAGTGATGAAGGAAGTCGCGAGCCAGGATGCGCTCCGCCGATTCGACGATCTCTGGGACTTCGATGATCCCGGCGGCACGGAGACGAAGTTCCGAGAGCTGTTGCCGCGGGCCGAAGAGGTCGAAGATCGATCTCTCGTCCTGCAGATTCGTACGCAACTCGCCCGGACCCTCGGGCTCCAGAAGAAGTGGGAAGAGGCGCAGGCCGAGCTCGACGCCGTCGAACGCGAGCTTCCGGAAGTGCCCGACGTGGTACGCGTCCGGTATCTGCTGGAGCGCGGCCGCGTTTTCAGAAGCTCGGGGCACCCGGACCGGGCCCGGCTCCTCTTCGAGGAGGCGTGGGAACTGGCACGCCCGGCGGGGGAAGACGGGTTCGCGGTGGACGCGGCTCACATGATGGCGATCGTGGAGACGGGCGACTCCGTGATCCAGTGGAATGAAACCGCGCTCGATCTCGCGCGGACTTCGACCGAGGAACGGGCACGCAAGTGGCGCGCGTCCTTGCTCAACAACCTCGGGTGGACGTACCACGAGCGGGGCAACTTCCCGAAGGCGCTCGCCTTGTTCGAGGAAGCGCTCGAGGAGCGCGAGGCACGAGGCCAGGCCGACGAAGCGCGCATCGCGAAGTGGTGCGTCGCCCGCGCGAAGCGCTCGCTCGGCCGCACGGAGGAGGCGCTCGCCGAGCAGCGGGAGCTCCTCCGGAAGATCGAAGAGGACGGTCGTCGCGACGGGTTCGTCTTCGAGGAGATCGCGGAGTGCCTCTGGCGACTCGGCCGGGAAGAAGAAGCGCGGCCCTTCTTCGCGCAGGCGTGGACGGAGCTGGCGGCCGACCCCTGGCTCCCGGACTCGGAGCCGGAGCGGCTTGCCCGTTTGCGGGAGCTCGGCCGGGTCTGAGCCAACTCACTCGCGGCCGTCGCGACGCCCACCGACGGCCAGTTGACCCACCCGCCGGGGTGGCTCAGGCGTCCGGGTTGCGTAGGGAGCGAACGTGCGCGATGAGCTCGGCTTGATTGCTCACCCCGAGCTGCCGGTACATCGACTTCAGGTGGTTCCGAACCGTGTGCGGGCTGATGTGAAGACTCTTCGCGATTCCCGCGACGCGCTCTCCACTGACGAGCTGGACGAGAACCTCTTTCTGGCGATCGGAAAGCTCGTCCAGGTCCGGGTGCTCAACGGGAACGGCCGGCGTCTCCGCCATGTCCGATGCGAGGCCGAGCGACTGAAGCTCGAGTGCGATTCGATCCAGACGTGAGCGCAAGGTGATCCCGTGCCCGTGGCCGACCGGTTTGGCCGTCTGCACCGTGCCGAGGTCGACGACGACGGAGAAGTAGATCCTCTCGTCGGCCGGCTGGCTGGAGAACATCTGCGGAATGAAGAGGACGGGGAAGGTCGTCGAGTCCTTCCGCCGCAGGATGCCGATGCGGGCCCGCACATCTCCCGATTCGATGAGTTCTCGCTCTTCGTTCACCACCTCGCGGAGCTCGGGCGGGAAGAGTCTCTCCGTCGGGTGACCCACGACCTCGTTCCACGTGTACGACAGCCAGTTCAGCAGCCGCTCGTTCGCGAACACCACGTTCAGGTCCGAGTCGCGCGCCAGAATGCCGCAGTTGAGCCGCTCCACCGCGTCGACGAGCTCGTTTCGGATATTCTTCTGCGCGGATTCCGGCAAGGGAGCCTCCTCGCGACGCCCCAGGACTCACGACGCCAGCGTATACCCAATGGTCGGCCGGGTCAGCCTGTCTTCGTCGGCACCCGCCCGACCCGGAGCCCGCCCGCGCTCAGCGCCGCCGGACGATCTTCGTGGCGCGGGTACCCTCACTCGTCCGGAGCTCGACCAGGTAGACCCCCGCCGCGGCCCGTCCGCCCGACCGCGTCCGCCCGTCCCAGACGACTTCGTGACGTCCGCCGCTCACCACACCGCTCTTCAGAGTCGCGACAAGGGCTCCGCGTACATCGTAGATCGAGAGCTCGACCGGACCCGGCGCCGGGACGGTGAAGCTCACGGTCGTCGCCGCCACGAAAGGATTCGGGCTGGGCGGCTCGAGCCGCAAGCCCGCCGATGCCCCGAGAGGAGACCCCGGCGTTCCCGTTCCGGAGAGCGAGCCGTCGTACAGCGTGAAGTCGTCGACCGCCGCTTCGACGATCTGCGATGGGCCGAAGTCCTGGGCGGTGAACCGGAAGCGCACCGAGCCGAACGAATCGAGCAGCGTCGTGAGGTTCGCGTCGACACCCTTCCAGAAGGGTTCCTGGAGACGGATCCGTTCCAGGAACGTCCAGCTCGTTCCTCCGTCGGAAGAGACCTCGACCTCCCAGTAGTCGTCCGGCTCCTGGTTCGCGTACCAGCGCCAGTACTGCACGTGCGGTACGGACATGTGCGAGAGATCGTAAACGGGGGACAGGAGCCGCGTAGCGCCACCGTCCACGTCGTCGTCGTCGACGCCGTCCGACATGTTTCCGGTCACCGCGCAGATCGTCTCGGGGTCGAGCGTGTGATCGTCCTCGGGCTGGAACGGCTCATCTCCCAGGAACGTGCCGAACGGATCCTCGAACACCCAGATGCCGGTGATGACGCCGGGATCGCTCTGCACCGTCCAGCCGGTCGGGTTCGAGAAGTCGACGAACACGAATGCCGGCTCGAGCGCCACGTCGACGGTCTCGGTGAGCCCCGCCGTGACGATCGCCGGACGTACGCCCTTCACCGATCCGCCCGCGCGCGCGACGAGCGAGTAGGAACCGGCCGGCACGTCCGGCAACGAGTACGCGCCGGTCGCGTCGGTCGTCGTGAGGACGGGCGTTCCAGCGAGCTCGATCTCCACCGCCGGGAGGGGAGCGGCGGTCTGCGCGTTCGTGACCGTCCCCGCGACACCACCGGAGGGGAGCTTCGCCAGGACCTTGTTCGTCGTGGTCGTGCCGTCCGCGGCGAGCGATACCGTCGCGGAGTCCGGAGCAAACCCGAACGCTGCGAACACGAGATCGTGGCTCGGGCCCGGGAACGCCGAAAAGCGGTACGCGCCGGTCGAGTCAGGCACCTGGGTCAGCGCCAGATCGCGGTACGTCACCCGGGTGCCCCACGGAAACGTTCCCGAGGACGCCGACACCGTTCCGTCCAGGACACCGGCGTCCGGATCGTACTTCATGAGGAAGAGACCGTTCTGACGGTCGTTCGCGGCGACGAGGCCGCTGGGGAAGTGCGGGAACACCCCCCAGTTGCCGCCGAAGTCGTACGCGGACTCCGACGTGTCCCAGTAGCCGACCTCCGAGAGACTCGCCGGGTTCGAGATGTCCAGGACTCTCGTCCCGCGCCGATACCACGACACGTAGGCCAGGTCCCCTTCGACGTGGACGTTGTGGACGACCGCTGTCGGGTCCGGATTCCAGAGGTCTGCGAGCGTCGGCAGTGCGGGGTTCGAGACGTCGACGGATTTCACGTGACCGCCCGTGATCTCTTCGGTGATCAGCACGTGGTCACCGTCGCCGACCGGCCACGACGCGTGCACGGCGCCGGTCGGGTCGAGGAAGGATCCGACGTTCAGAGGATTCGTCGAGTCCGAGATGTCGACGATTCGCAGCCGGTCCTCGAAGTAGGCGCACAGGTATGCGAAATCACCTTCGATCGAAAGGTCGTGAACGTAAGCCTGAGTCCACTGCCCGATCTCGACCAGGTTCAGGGGATCGCTCGCGTCGAGGATCTGCAGACCACCGTTGGCGCCGCCCGAGAAACCGCCGACGACGAACAGCAGTCCGCGGCTCGGGTCCCCGAACACGTTGTGGCTCGCTCCGACGGTGGCGGTGTACGACGCGACGTAGGTCGGCGCGGATGGCACGGAAATGTCGACGATGCGGACTCCCATCGTCAGGGCTTCCGAGACGATGTACGCCCAGTCACCGATCACGAACATGTCGCGCCAGTTGCTACCCGGTTCCTCGAGAAACGTGACGAGCTCCGGGTGAACAGGATCGTCCACGTCCCACCAGGCCGTGCCCCCGGCCGTGCCCTGAATGACGTACTCGCGCCCGTCGGATCCTACGAACCCCCAGACGTCGTTGTAGTTGGAGAAGCGGTGTTCCTGCGCGAGGAGGACGACATGGTCGAAGTCCGGAATCTGCGCGATTCCGTCGGAGGCGACGAAGGCGGCCACGAACATCGCCGCCGCGCCGATCGTCCGCCTCGAGCTCGACCTCCGCCTCGGCGATCGCTCGCGTCGAGGATCTGCAGACCACCGTTGGCGCCGCCCGAGAAACCGCCGACGACGAACAGCAGTCCG
>JALGZO010000038.1 GCA_025774865.1 bacterium
GAGACCGCGATGGCGACGATCATCCAGCACGCGAGGGAGGAGCCGATCCCGCCCTCGGCCCGGGCCGAGGAGGAGATCGACGCGGAGCTCGAGCGGATCATCCTCGAGTGCCTGGCAAAGGAGCCCGACGACCGCCCGCAGAGTGCGCAGGAACTGTCGGCGCGGCTGGCCGAGGTTGACGCCAACCTCGGAGCCTGGTCGCAGGCACGGGCCGAGCGCTGGTGGCGAGCTCACCAGCCACAGCACGTGGCCGCGCCGACCTACCCGCCGATCGCAGCCGCCAGTCCCGTCGAGACCTCGTGAGCGTACCCCGTTCTTCGACCGAAGCATCCGTCACCGCGGCGACGATCTGCGCGTTCGCGATGATCGCGAACCAGGTCGCCGGCAAGGCGGTCCGGGACGCGCTCTTCCTGTCGAACTTCGATGTCACGGTGTTGCCCCGCGTGATCGTGGTGAGCTCGCTCCTCACGATCGGAGGCGTGCTGGGCGCCTCGCGGCTCATGTCGGCGCGCGGGCCGGGGCGCGTTGTTCCCCTGGCGTTCGGCTTGAGCGCGCTCATCACGCTCTCGATCTGGTCGTTCGTCCACCTCGCACCGAGGCCGGCCGCCGTGGTCCTCTACGTTCACATGTCGCTGTTCGGCGCCATCTTGATCTCCTGGTTCTGGTCGCTCGTCACGGAGCGTTTCGATCCCCGGACCGCGCGACGGCGCATCGGACGAATCGCCGCCGGCGGCACCGCGGGCGGCCTCCTCGGAGGGATCGTGGCCGAACGGGTCGGCGCCCTGTTCCCCGTCACGATGATGTTTCCGGTCCTCGGCATCCTGCAGGCCGCATCTGCGCTCGCCACGTACCGGCTCGCCCGCGCGGGAACGGCGCCCCGGTCGCCGTCGCGCTCCGAAGAGAAAGTGTCGGGGTTGCGAACCCTCTCGAGAATCCCCTACCTGCGGAACCTGGCGCTCCTCGTCATGATCGGTACCGTCGCGGCCGTCTTCCTCGACTACGGGTTCAAGCATTGGGCCACGCAGGAGTTCCAGGACGGCGCCGAGCTTCTTCGCTTCTTCGCCGTCTTCTACACGGCCGTCGCCTTCCTGACGTTTCTGATCCAGTCCACGCTGACGCGGCCGAGCCTCGAGAACCTCGGGCTCTCGCGCACCGCGTCCTTTCTCCCGCTGCTCGTGGGCGTGGGCGGCCTGGCCGCCCTCGCGGTTCCGGGGCTCGCCGCCGTCGGATCGGTCCGCGGCTTGGAATCCGCGGTCCGTAGCTCCCTCTTTCGTTCGAGCTACGAACTCTTCTACGCGCCGATCTCTCCCCACGAGAAGCGCGCCTCCAAGACGATCGTGGACGTCGGCTTCGACCGGCTCGGCGATGTGATCGGGGGCCTCCTCATCCAAGGCCTCCTTCTCGTCACCTCCGCCGCCAGCGGGATCCTCATGGCCGCCGCGGCGGTTCTCGGCGCGGTCGGATTCTGGCTGACCCGACGATTGCACCATGGCTACGTGACCGCTCTCGAGTCCAACTTGATCGGGCGGGCGGGTGACGTTGAGACGACACCGGAAGAGGACGCGGCCACTCGAACCACGTTCCTGCAGACCGTCGCCCAGATGGAACTGTCGGGCACGGTGCCCGACATGTCGACCGACACCACGACGACCGCTCTCGCCGCCCACGATCGAGAGACCGGCCGGATGAAGCCGACCTCCGGGGTCACGGCTCGGGCACCATCCGCCACGATCGATCCGATGCTCGTGGCGGCGGCCCAGTTGCGATCAGGAGACGCGGTTTCCGTGCGTCGCGCCATGCGCTCGGCGACGCCGTTACCGCCCGAGCTCGTCTCGCTGGTCATCCCGTTGCTCGCGTGGGACGAAGTAGCGTCCGGCGCCCTGCAGTCCCTCCGGCCAGCGGCTGATCGTCATTGCGGCCAGCTTCTCGACTCGCTCCTCGACCCCGACGAGGATTTTTCAATTCGCCGGCGGATTCCCCGCGTCCTCTCCTCCGCCACGACCGAGCGAGCCGCCGAGGGCCTGCTCCTGGGGCTCGGCGATCGTCGCTTCGAGGTGCGCTACCAGTGCGGCATCGCGCTCGCGAAGCTGACGGAGCGGAGGTCCGAGATCACCGTCGACCGTGGCGCGATCCTGGAGGCCGTTTCGCGCGAAGTGCACGTGGATCGACGCGTGTGGGAGAGTCAGCGCCTTTTCGACGAGCAGACCCCGGAGGATGAGTCGCCATTTTTCGACGCCGCGCTCCGGGCGCGTTCTTCACGAAGCCTGGAGCACGTTTTCACGATGCTCTCTCTCGTCTTTCCCCGTCGCCCACTGGAGATCGCGTACCGCGGTCTGTACGCGTCGGACCCGAACCTCCGAGGGACTGCTCTCGAGTATCTGGAGGTGATCCTGCCGACCGAGATCCGCGAGGACCTCTGGCCGTTTCTCGAGGACCAGCGACCCTCCGCCGTCGTGTCGCCCAAGTCTCGGGAGGAAGCTCTCGAGTCTCTTCTGCGCTCGCATCAATCGATTCAGATCGACCTGGCGGAAATCCGGAAGCGAGCCGAGGACACATCCTGACCCGCGCTCACTCCTCCGGCGAACCACCCTCCCGGTGGGCGACGACCAGATGATCGCGATCCTCGGTGCGCACTCGGAAGCCGAGCAGGTGGAAGAACTCGCGAGGCAGCAGTCTCGCGACACGCCGGTTCACCACGAGGCGATCCTGCGACTCGGGGTGGCGACGCACCCCCGGAAGCCGCGGGGCGATTGCCGGCAGCCGCGTGCTACGGAGCCATGACGAGATGATGAGCCATAGCGGATTGACCGGCCGCGCCAAGAAGAAGCCTTCGTCCCCGAGGCCCTGGTAGAGCGGAAGGAAGAGTCGGTGGTTCCCGGGAGCCCGAATCTCGCCCGATCGATCGTCCGCGAGATGCTCGCCGCGCGTCACCTTCTGGAAGTTCCGGAAGCCGGGACGCATGACGAAGCCGTCGCCGCGGCTGACTCCATGACGGTCGAAGATCTCCATGACCGGAGGGAGACTTTTCCGGAACTCTTCCAGCATCTCACGGAAGCGGTCGAGGTCGGGAACGTCCGCACGATCGAGCGCCCCGCTTCGCACGAGCATCAACCAGATGGCCGCCTCGTGATAGTCCACGGAAGCCGGATCTTGGTGCTGGCCGGCCTCGAAGCCGATCGACACGTGGCCGAGGCTGGTCACGTAATCCGACAGGGTTCCGACGAGCTGCTCGTCGACCCCGATGACGATCGACGTGGGAAGGCCCCGCGCGAATTCCCGGTTGCGCAGCGTGTCGCCGAGAATGACGAAGGGGACGGTGGGCGCGGACGTCGTGTGGAGGTCGATGACGAAGATGTCTCCGCGCGCTCGACCCATCCACTGCCGGAGCTCGACCAAGAGCGCTCGCTGCTCCTGGTCTTCCGAGTCTTCGTCGGAGAGCCGCCCGCGATCCAGGGCGCCGACCCTCTCCGGGATCCAGCGCCGATTGAGGTCATGGGCGAGGTAACGTTTCCCCACCGCGATGGCCGGGAGATTGCCGGCGAGACCGATGAGCTCGCCGCGCAGAGAGACCATCCCGTCTTCGATCTTCCCCAGAACCCGGTGGAGCGCGCGAATGCCGGCCGGCTCGTTTCCGTGCATACCCGCCACGCAGATCACGGTCGGCCCGGGCGTGTGTCCGCCCGCGTGACCGATCTGCCGAGGCAGGCGACCGACACCCGGGAGGGGTGTATCCTCCTTCCTCGTCGCCACGACGCTAGCCCCTCCTCAACGAGCTCAAGAGGAGCTCCGCGGCGACCCGCAGGAAGTCCCTTTCGGACACGATACCCACGAGCCGGTCATCATCCGTGACCACGGGCAGGCAACCGACCTTGCGTTCCCGCATGAGCTCGATGGCCTCCAGCGTCGTGGTCTGAGGTCGTGCGGTGACGATATCGCGTGTCATGAGATCTTTCACGGGAACGGGCTGACCCTCCGTCGTGGACATGCTCCGAGCCAGCAGTCTCAGCAAGGTACGGTAGGACACGATGCCGACGAGCTTTCCGTCCGAGTTTTCCACGGGAACGTGCCGGACATGTCGCCAATCCATGACGTTGGCCACGAGGTCGATCACCTCGTCCTCGTGCACGGTGAACAGCTCCGTCGTCATGTACTGCTCGACCCGATGATCCACGTTCTTCCAGTCCTCGGCCTCGTCGAGACGGGCGAGCTTCCACTTGTGCACGGGCGCCTCCTTCACCTGTCGGTTCAGCATCGCAGCGACCAGAGCACCCATCTTCTCGGTCGGTTTGACGTCACGGTCCTGGCCCATGGACTTGAACGATTCCAGGATCCACTTGGAGCCGGTCCGACCAGACGAGACGCGGGCGTCGATCACGCCGAGAAAGCGATCTATGTCGGCCTCGTCGACTTGGACCTCCTGCAAACCCTCGCGCGCCATGGGGAGCAGCTGACGGCGGATCAGCTGCTTCGCCGGAATGATCTTCTCGCCGATCCACCCGAACTGGGCGTCGAGACCCTGGCGGGCCGCCGCCAGGAAGTTGCTCTTCGCGGTGTCGAAACTGAAGACGTCACGGACATCCGGGTACGTCTTCGCGAAGCTCATGACCAGTCCGAACCAGAACGCCGCGTTCGCCACCTCATCGATGACCGTCGGGCCGGATGGCAAGGCGCGGTTCTCGATCCGGAGATTCGGCTTCCCGTCGAGGATCCCATAGCAGGGCCGGTTCCAGCGGTACACCGTGCTGTTGTGGAGCTGCAACGCCTTGAGCTGCGGCGGACCGCCGCTCGCGAGCACCGCGAAGGGGTCCTCGTCGATCTCGATCCCGAGCACCACGCGGAACCTCGCGATGTCCTCCCGGAAGATCTCGAGAACGGAGTCCCGGATCCAGTCGTCCCCGAAGCTCACTCGGGCGCTGCGATCGAGAACGTGATGCCCGGTGGGGCGCGTGTCGACCGCCTGTTGAAACAGGGCGATGCGCGTCTCCTTCCAGAGACGTCGACCGAACAGCATGGGTGAGTTCACCGCCGCCGCGAGCACGGGCGACGTGACGACTTGCGCGATGTTGTAGTAGTGAGCGAACGAGTCGGGATCCACTTGAAAGTGAACCTGGCAGCTCGTGTTGCAGGCTTCGAGCATCACGGAGTCGTGCTTGACGATCAACTCGTCGGTTCCGATCACCCGGAGCTCGAACTCGCCCCGCCGGAGCCGCTTCATCGCGGAGTTGAGCGCGTAGTAACGCGGCCGCGGCATCATGTGCTCGAAATCGAGGTCCGTCTTGCGCAGCGTCGGGAGAATACCGGTCATCAGGACGTCGTAACCCTCACGGCGGGCCGCCTCCCGGGCGAGTCCGACGTGCTCCGACAGGCCCGATTCCAGCTGCGAGAGGCAATCACCGCGGAACGGAAGCGGGACCAGATTGAACTCGAGGTTGAACCGGCCGAGCTCGGGCGCGAACGCTTCCGGGAGGTGGGGCAGGATGGATTCGGCTACCGAAGCCGGTTTCCACGCCCGGCCGATCAGGCAAAGCTCCTGCTCGGCCCCGATTCTCCGAACGCCTTTCTCGAGGCACCCGCCCTCGATCATCTTTTCGAGCGCCAGAACGTCGCTCAGGAGAGCCCGCATGAAGTGACGTAGCCGCTCGGGATCGGAATAAGAATCGACCGTTTGTTCGCCCATTCGAACCGCCTTCCGGCGCCTTCCGCCGAGAAACAGCCTAGCACGCCGACTCCGGCCTTGAGAACCGACCCGCCCCCCTGAGCCCTTCAGCGGGTCGGAGGCCGCAGCCGCTCGAGGGACGCGGCCACCTCGCGGGCCACGAGCTCGTAGGCCTCGGCGTTGGGGTGCAGGTCGTTGATCGATCTCCGCAGCTCCGCGGGATCGCGCTTCGCGAACAGATCGTAGAGATCCAACGTTTCGAGCCCGGCCGCGCCAGCCGCCTCGACTACCTGCCCGTGGAGAGGCCGGTACTTGTAGTCATCCCACGAGTTCCGCGGGAAGAGCGGGAAGACGATGACCAAGACCGGAATGTCGCGCGCCCGGGCCAGGGCCGCGATGTCCTCGAACCCGCGAACCACGCTCCCCCATCGCTCGGGGTTCTCGTAGAGGTATCGCGTGTAGTTGCCGTCGGTCGTCCGCTTGATGTCCAGATCGCGACGCGCCTTCGCCAGCAGGCGAAGGAGGTGCACATGCTGCCACCAGTCCGGTTCCCGGAAGTGGTTGTGCGGGCGCAGAAGCGGATCGATCTCCGGATCGTTGAACACGTGCGAGAGGAGGATCACGTCCGGTTCGAAGCGGAGGGCCTTGTGCTTCAGAACGAGAGCCTCGTCACGGGTCGTATACCCGGACACACCGAAGTTCAGCACCTCCCAAGTCGGCTCTCCTCCCCATTCGTTGAGGATCTGCTCGAGCCGGCTCGGCAGGTTCCGATCCACCGGGACCCCGAAGCCGAGAATGTACGAGTCCCCGATCGCCGCAATCCGTCGGACCGAGTCGGGCTTCGCGATCGTCACTTCGTCGTCGCGCATGCCGAAGCGGTTCGTGCGAATCGTCACGTCGAAGTGGAGCTTCTCTCGGTGGGGTGCCATCTCGAACGCGAGTCCGGGGACATCCGAGGGGCGGTGAAGCGCAGCCATCCAGGGGACGTCGCTGAAATCCTGACGCGGCTCGCCGTACGTGACGGGACAACAGAGGCGCAGACACGACTCGGCGAGGAGGAGGGCGACCGCCAACGACGACGTGAGGACGAGGGCAGACGCCCAGCGTCCCTTCGGGGCTCGCATGGGCTCGATTCTAGCCGATGCTCCTCGGTCTGCCGCGAGATCCTGCGGCCGCCGTTCGTGGTGTAGACTCGAGGCCGGTAGCCGCGGGCCCGAGTCCGGGGCGGGGAGAGATCACTTGGAGCCTCGATTCGTACCGTACCGCCCGCCGCGTCTCGACGAGCGCGAGATGCTCGAACGCGCCCAGTCGTTCCACGCGCTCATGGCGGCCCGGCGCAGCGTTCGTCATTTCTCGGCGGATCCGGTGCCCCGAGAGCTCATCGAACTGGCGATCCGGACGGCGGCGACGGCGCCATCAGGCGCGCACCGGCAACCGTGGAGGTTCGTCGCGGTCTCGGATCCGGCGGTGAAGCGTCGGATCCGGGAGGCCGCCGAAACCGAGGAGCGCCTCTCCTACCAGGGAGGCCGAATGCCCCCGGAATGGCTCGAGGCGCTCGCTCCGCTCGGCACCGGGTGGAAGAAGCCGTATCTGGAGACGGTTCCCTGGCTCGTCGTCGTGTTCGAGGAGGTGCACGGGTGGAAGGACGACGGGAAGCCCCGCAAGAACTACTACGTGAAGGAGAGCGTCGGGATCGCGTGCGGGATCTTCATCGCGGCCCTCCACGAGATGGGGCTCTCCACCCTCACCCACACGCCGAGCCCCATGGGATTCCTCCGGGAGATTCTCGGGCGTCCGAAGAACGAGAGACCGTATATCCTGTTTCCGGTCGGCTACGCCGCGCCCGACGCTGAAGTTCCGGACATCCGGAGAAAGAGCCTCGAAGACGTGACCCTCTGGAACCCGGTGGTGGAGGACACCCGATGATCCGACCGTCGCCCGGCCGCGTGCTCACGCCGCTCCTCGTGGCGGCGCTCCTCGCCCCGGCGCCGAGCGCGGGTCAGGACAACGACGCCCCGGCCGTGGACTCCGTCCGACTCAGTCGGACTCTCGAGGCGGTCGCGGAGGGGGTGTTGCCCGCGGTCGTGCAGATCTTCTCCGTCGGATACGGAACGACCCCCGGCGGCGCCGACGTGTCGGGGCTGCTCCACCAGCACGAGAGCATCGGATCGGGAGTGATCGTCGATCCGAGCGGCTACATCGTGACGAACGCGCACGTGGTCGATGCCCCCCGGCGTGTCCAGGTCCGGCTGCCGCCGAGACCGGACGAGATCGAGGGCCGCGCGTCGATTCTCAAGGGGAAGGGCCGCCTCGTCGGAGCGAGGATCGTGGGTCGAGATCGGGAAACCGATCTTGCGGTCCTCAAGATCGACGTGAGCGGACTCCCCTCGCTCTCCTTCGCCGACTCCGACGAGCTGAAGTCCGGGCAGCTCGTGTTCGCGTTCGGCAGCCCGCTCGGGCTCGAGAGCTCGGTGTCGATGGGCGTCGTCAGCGGCACGGCCCGTCAGTTCGGCCCGGAGAACCCGATGATCTACGTCCAGACCGACGCGAGCATCAACCCCGGCAACAGCGGCGGACCGCTGGTCGACGTGAACGGACACGTGGTCGGGATCAACACCTTCATCCTGTCCCGCTCGGGTGGCAGCGAGGGGGTCGGATTCGCGGCGCCGAGCAACATCGTCCGGGCCGTGTACGAACAGATCCGCGCGACCGGCCGCGTCCGTCGCGGCGAGATCGGGGTCCGCGCTCAAACGATCACCCCACACCTGGCGGACGCTCTCGACCTGGAGCTCTCGTGGGGCGTCGTCCTCGGCGACGTCGTGCCCGAGGGGCCCGCCGACCGCGCCGGGCTGCGGATCGGAGACGTCGTGTTGACGCTCGACGGCAAGCGCATGGAGAACGGCCGGCAGCTGGATGTGAACCTCTATCGCCGCCCGATCGGATCGACCGTGACCCTGAGCGTGCTGAGGTCGTCGCAGACGCGCACGTTCGACGTGGAAGTCGTCGAGCGCCGGGACTTCCAGCTCGAGCTTCAGCACTTCGTGACCCCGGAACAGAATCTGATCCCGGGCCTCGGCATTCTGGGTCTCGATCTGACTCCCGAAATCGAGCGACTCCTCCCGGCGCTCCGAAAGCGCACGGGCGTGCTCGTGGCGTCACGCGTGGCCAAGGGCCACCACGATGACGAGGGCTTCGAGCCGGGCGACGTCATCCATCGGCTCAACCATCGGGAAGTCACGAGCCTCGAAGATCTCCGGTCGGCCCTCGGTGAAGTGGCACGAGGAAGCGCCGTCGCCGTTCAGGTGGAGCGAGGCGGGGGCATGAGATTCATCTCGTTCGAGCTCCGATGACGCTTTCCGTGGAACCCCGCCCCGGATGATGAGGTTCGAGAGGCGACCACCCCCCACTCCGGAGGAACGCATGACCGACTCCACGCTCCAGCTTAGGCTTTGTGCCTCAACGGTGGCCGTCGGGGCCGCGGTCGCGCTACTCGCCGGCTCGCCGGCCGCGGCCGGCGAGAAACTGGCCGCCGATCTCGCGCCCGCACCGATCGTGGCCGAGGTCGGCGAGCCCGCACCCGACTTCGCGCTCTCCGATACGGAGGGGGTCGAGCATCGACTCAGCGACTACAGGAAAGACGGCAAGATCGTCGTGCTCGAATGGTTCAACCCCGACTGCCCGTTCGTGCAAAAACACCACAAGAAGAACAAGACGATGGCGTCGACGTTCGGGGCGTACCACGAGAGGAATGTCGTGTGGCTCGCGATCAACTCGGGCGGCCCCGGCAAGCAGGGCCACGGGCTGAAGCGCAACCAAAAGGCCCGGGCGGACTACGACATCGAGTATCCCCTGCTGCTCGACGAGGACGGGGCGGTCGGTCGGCTCTACGCCGCCAAGACCACGCCGCACATGTACGTGATCTCGAAGACCGGCGAATTGCTCTACGCGGGAGCCATCGACGACAATCGTTCGGCCGGCAAGCTCGGCGAGCTCAATTACGTTTCCACGTGTCTCGATCAGATCCTGGCGGAAGAAACGGTCGAGATCGCTCAGACCAAGCCGTACGGCTGCACCGTCAAGTACGCCTCGGCGAAGAGCATTCCATAGCGGGGAAGGCCCGGCCGGTCGCGTCCGGACCGGGCTAGTACTCCTCCTCGACGATCCTCGTGATCATCTCCTTCTCGTTGATCTTCTCCGCGGCGTAGGCGCGGAGATCGGAGATCTTCGCCTTGAGGATGAGGTGGGAGATCTTGTTCGCCTCGAAGTAATCGGACTCGATGAGCTGAGCGACGACCGCGACCCACTGGCTGTCGTCGAGCGAGGTGATCGTGTCGCCGTAGTCGAGGAGCACGTCGATCATCTCGGTCTTGCCGCGACCATAGGTTCGTTCCTGCCTGGATTGCCGGCGATCTGACCACGAGCGACCCTCGTCCTCGGTGCCGGTTTCGTCGCTCGACTCGTCGCTCGATCCCGATCCGCCTCCACGCTCGTCCGGCATGATGATGATGGTCTTGCCGTCCTCGGTCCTGACCTCGAAACCGTCGAGCCCCCAGTTCTTGATATCGATCTCGCCGTCCTTGCCGACGAGCGACGCCTCGAACGTGAAGATCATCCCGAAGTCCTTCACGTAGAGTCCGTGGGTGTGCTTGCGGCCGAAGACGAGGAAGTTCGGGCTGTCGACGAGAACCTGGTCGAAGATCTGCTCCATCACGTCCATCTGCCGGGACATCTTGCGCGATTCGGGCTTGTCCACCGCCCAGACGCGAGCCGCCGACAACGCGACGAGAAGAGCGGCCATGACGATTACCGTCTCCCAGAACCACGGCGCGTTCCGCGGAGACTTGAAGTACTTGCGCATCGTCACTCCTCCCTATCCGTGGTCGGGGCTTGTCCGGAGTCACCGTTCACGCGTGCCGGGCCGAGCAGCTGATCGAGTGTCCGCTCGTGGCGGTCCTTCTGAAGCAGCAGCTCCGCGCCGACCGCGTCGATCCGGTTGTTGACCTGGCGATAGTCGAAGACCTGCTGACTGTTCACTCGTTCGTAGAGAGCCTGGACGAGGCCGCTCACCTCGTCGGCTCGGCGGGCGTCGTACTGATTCAAGAGATCCACGAGAGTCGTCATCAGCTCACTGTTGTACGTGCTCAGATCGTCCTGCGTGAGAAAACTCCCCTTCGAACTGACCTGCCGGATCTCTGAGCCGGGATCCTGGGGAACGATCGTGGCTCTCCCGGGCCCGACGGGTTCGACCGATTGGCCGCGGCCGAGCCCGGCGAGAGGATCGTCGGCCGCGGCTGGCGCTGCGTTCAGCGCCGGGCGGCTGTCGGGCAGCCGCGCCGCGAGCTCCTGCTCCAACCGACTCTGGAACCGCATGTCGGCCAGCACGAACGCGAACAGGGCCGCCGCGGCAGTTGCAAGCCCCCAGGCCGGCCCGGCCCCCAGGCTTCGGACCGAGTCGCGGAACCGCTGGAGCCAGCTGCCACCCGCCCGAGCGGGGGCACGCTCTGCCTCTTCACCTTCGACCAGAACGAAGCTCGGGACTCGCTCTTCCACTTTCCAGCCGGCCAGGAGCTTGCGGCCCTCCTGCAATTCCTCCCACTCCGCGCGCAGCGCCTCGTCCTTATCGAGAAGCCGGTGAAACGCACGCTCCTCGCTCTCGGACAGCTCCCCGTAGAGAGCGGCGACCATCTTGTCGATGCGCGGGTCGACCGTTTCGTCTCTCATCGGAATCGCCTCCTCACAAGAAGTCCTCGGAGCTCAGGCCCCGGTCTCGAAGCGTTCGCCTCAGCGACTTCAGTCCGTAGTAGATGCGCGTGCGTACCGTCGCGGCGGGCACTCCCATGACTTCGCCGATCTCCTCTGATGTGAACCCCTGGTACTCGCGCAGGAGGATCGAAGTTCGCTGTTCCTGCGGTAGCTCGGCCAACACGCCCTGCAACATCTCGGAGAGCTTCGTCGTCTCGGCCAGCCGGTCCGCCCCTTCGGGCCGATCCGTGCTCTCCCGGCCGACGTCGTTCCAGCCTCCCTCTTCGTACGAGACCGTCTCGGCTCGACTCCGGGGGGAACGAAACCGGTCGCGACACAGATTCAGCGCGATGTAGTGGACCCATGACTTGAACTTTCCTCCGTCCCTGAGGCGCTTGATGTTCTGGAACGCCTTCACCAGGGCTTCCTGACAGACGTCCCGGGCGTCCTCGGCGTCCCCGAGCGTTCGGCGCACGAACCCGTAGAGGCTCGACTCCCAGCGGCCCGCCAGGAGGTTGAACGCGTTCACGTCGCCATCCTGCGTCAGAGCCACGAGCTCGGCGTCCGACATCGATCTCATCGAATCCATCCGGGTCGCTGCCTTGTCCCTCACAGGGTTAGGACGGGCTTTGGGGGGAAAGTGTTCAGGGAAGTCGCCGGATTCCATAGCCGTTCCTCGGGCCCAGAGTACCACCCCGCAGGAGACGGCGAGGCCCCCTCTCCGTCAAGAAGGAAGGGCCCGGGTTACCGGACGTGGACGAGCTTCTGGGCGACGATCCCCGCTCCGGTCTCCAGGCGGAGGAAATAGATGCCAGGTGCCACCGGCCGGCCCTGGGCGTCCCGCCCGCCCCAGCGGAGCGCGTGAGATCCGACCGGTAGCCGGCCCCGGTGCAGAGCGGCCACGCGGCGGCCCCGGACATCGAAGATGATGAGCTCCACGACCGTGGGCTCCCGGATCGCGAGCGTGATTCGACAGGACCCCCGGAACGGGTTCGGCCGAACGGACAGCCCGACCGCGGCGTGGCCGAGCCTCCGGGCCGAGACGGTGCAGACGGGGGCGCAGAGCGAGCTCGTATGGGTGGAATCGGTGATGGGGCAGGTCCGCACCTTTCCCTCGACCGACGCGAGGATGGAGTCGTACCGCATGGTACCCCAGTAGTTCAGCACGGCGTCGAGCGAGTCGGCGGTGTCGTTCAGATTCCGGATGTTGCGCGGAGAGGCTCCCCCGTTGCCGAAGATGTCGTTCGCGAACTCCACGGCACCGCCGATCCGCGCGAACGAGTCCTGGCTGTTCACGATGCCGTCATGTCGCCCTCCGGTGATCACGTTTCGCTGCAGATGGAGCCCGGTGGTCCCCGATTCCGCGAGCACCACGCGTCTCGCCAGACCCCGCCCGTCGAACGTGATATCCGAAACGACCGTCGAGTCGGCGACGCCGCTCGCGTGCAGCAGCGCTTCGTGGGGGCCTCCCGGCCACTCCACCCGGGAGAGCGCGGCCGCGGTCCCGACGAGGTGGACCCCCGGTTTCACGGTGACCGTCTCCGTGTAGGTTCCTTCGCAGAGGCCGACGACGTCGCCGGGAACCGCCGCCGCGAGGGCGGCTCCGATCGTCGGATGATCGCTCGGTACGAGAATCGTCGCCTCGAGCGGACACCCGCAGCCGCCCGGATACCTCCCCACGAGCATTCCTGACGGTGCGTTCGCGGGAAGGCACGGAGAATCGGGAAGCGTCAGAGTGTAGTCGCCGCCCGCCCGATCGCAGAACAACGGGTCGGCCGAGAAGTTTCCATTCGTCCCCGACTGTCCGGCGACACAGTCCACCCAATCGCCGCCGGCGTTCCCGAATAGATCGCTGTCGGCGACCGTGGCCGTGCTCGTCTCCGTGCACGAAACTGCCGTCCCCGTCGACCCGAACGCGATGATCGAGTGATCGACAAAGAGCTGCGCGCCATCCTGAGCGCTGATCCCGCCGCCCTCGCTCTCGACGATCGTGGTGCCCGCGACCCGGACGATGGCCGTCCAGGCAGCGCGGATCGCCCCTCCGACCTCCACTGCGCTGTTCCCCACGAACACGCATTCCTCCACGAGGGCGTCGGACTCCCCGTTGAAACTGAGCGCACCGCCCCGTCGCGCGGCGGTGTTGCCGATGAAGGTACAGCGCCGGATGTCCGGGGTGGTCGCCCACGCATCCACCGCGCCGCCGGCGTTGGGCGCGGCGACGTTGTTCGTGAACCGACAGTCGACGATCACGGGGCTCGAGAACTGATCCATGAAGAGGGCGCCGCCGTTCGCCGCCGAGTTGGCGACGAAGTCGCAGTCGTCGAGCGTCGCCTGCGACGTCTCGAGGTACATCGCTCCCCCCGCGGTCGACGTGTTTTCCTGGAACGTGCACCGCCGGTAAACCGAAAGGTCGCCCTCCCACGAGTAGGCGGCCCCGGCGCCGGCCTCGCTCGTGTTCTGCAGGAACATGCAGTCCTCGACCAGCGTCGTGGAGGCCTTCGCGAAGATCGCGCCGCCGTCACCGGGGGCCGTGACCGCGGTGGCGGTGTTGCCGGTAAACGTGCAACCGCGGACGACGGGACTCGCCCGGAGTATGTTGATCGCTCCCCCGGCCCCCCAGCCATTGCCCGTCCCATGGTTCCCGGTGAATTCGCACGCGTCGACCGTCGGCGAGGAGTCGATGAGGGCGAGCGCCCCTCCGAGCTGCGCCACATTGCCCGTGAAGACGCAGTCGGTGATGTCGAGGGAAGAGTTCTCCAGCCGGATGGCGCCCCCGGCGTCGTCAGTGCCGGTTGGAGCGTCGCCGTTCGTGAGGGTCAGGCCGACGAGCCTGCCCCCCGAGAGGCCCACGCCCTGAAACAGGCGTCCGAGCTGCTGGGCGTCGATCGTGACGTCGGCGGGATCGCCCGTCTCGCTCCGCAGAGTCACGCCCGACTTCAGGACGAGATCGTGCTCGAAGTACGTGCCGCTGGCGACGACGACGGTGTCACCACTCGCCGCGGAGTCGAACGCCGCCTCGATCGTGCCGACCTGGGAAGGCACGAGCCACGACGCGGCGAGCGCCGGCGCCGGGCCGAGCAGCACAAGGACCGGGAGTAGGCTCAGGATGCGAGTCAAGTGGCCTCGACGAGATGGTCAGGAGTCTCGGAGGATTCTACCATCCGCCTTCCGAGGCACTCAACCGGAGCCCCGCTCACGGGAAGCCGTCATCGACTCGTTCTGGCGGTCTGCTCCTCCCTCACCCAGCGCTCCAGGCGAGCGCGGAGCAGATCGAGCGGCAGCGCGCCATTCTCGAGGACGGCATCGTGGAAGGCGCGAACGTCGAACGCGCCGCCGAGCTCGGCCGCGGCCGCGCTCCGGAGCTTGCGAATCTCGAGCTCCCCGATCTTGTACGCGAGCGCCTGGCCGGGCCGGGCGATGTAGCGGTCCACCTCCGAGACGACATCGTGCTCGCTGAGTCCGACGTTCGCGAGGAGGTAGTCGATTGCCTGGTGGCGGCCCCAGCCGAACGCGTGGATTCCGGTGTCCACGACGAGCCGTGCCGCGCGCCACCCCTCGAACGTCAGGCGGCCGAACTCCGCGTACGGATCGACGTACCCTCCCACTTCCGACCCGAGCCGTTCGGCGTATAGCGCCCAGCCCTCGACGAACGCCGTGAACCCCTGATGGCGCCGGAAG
>JALGZO010000039.1 GCA_025774865.1 bacterium
GAGAACGGCGCGCGGTCGATGATGGTCTCTGTCAATCTGGCTTGTCTGGACATCATGTGCTCCCAGGTCAACTACTTGGGTAACTTCCAGGTGCGAGAGGGGCCCACTCTGTAACATCGAGTGCAAAGTCGACGGACTTGAGTAGCCGCCAACTCCCGCAGCGAGAGACAGTTAGCTAGTATTGCCCAGGATGAGTCGGGGGTTGCCTAGAGCTCCAAGTGTGATCCGGATACATGTGCCCGGCGAGGTTCGCGTCCGCCGCGACCTGCCAACCGGACAGGTAGATGGCCTCGAGCCCGGCCCTCACCATCTGCACGGCTTGATTGCCGGTCAGCGCCCCGAGAGCGTGCACGTAGTCCTTCTCGTGCAGAAGATGCCAGAGACGTTCGGCGCCGAGCTCCGCCAGCGTGTGCCGTACGGTGACGCTGCCGCGGAGCTTCTCCACGTCTTCGAACGTGTAGTCGCGTCTGACACCATCCCACCGACCCGGCATCGTGTCGCTCTTCGACACCCACCCGTTGTCGCCGTTTCCGTTTCCATTTCCGTTTCGAGGAAGATCTCCGTTGGTGCGGGGCTCTTTGCTGCGGCTCATGTATGGGGCTCCTTGCGGTGAGCGATCTAGAGGTGCTCGTAGGCGATCAGGGTGAGAAAGTCGGCGAGTTCGGACGAGGTGATGAGCTTGCGGAAGATTTCGGCGGCGCACTCGTAGCGGCCGGTGGCGAACCGATCGTCGCCGACCGTTTCGCGGATCCGCGCCATCTCTTCCTGTACGATCCGCTGAACCAGAAAGAGATCACACGCCCTTCCGTCCTCCAGGCGCGCGCCATGGTGGATCCACTGCCAGACCTGAGCCCGAGAGATCTCGGCGGTCGCCGCATCCTCCATCAGATGATAGAGCGGCACACAGCCCGAGCCACGGAGCCACGCCTCCAGATAGAGGATGCCCACGTTGATGTTCTGGCGCAGACCGGCTTCCGTGATGGGTCCTTCCGGAACTTCGAGCAGGTCGTTCGCCGTGACCCAGACGTCTTCTCGCAGATTCGAGAGCTGGTTCGGAGCGTCCAGGACCGCATCGAACTCGTCGCGCGCGATTTGCATCAGGCCGGGATGCGCCACCCACGTGCCGTCATGTCCGGCGTGGGCCTCCCGTCGCTTGTCGGCGACCACCTTCTGCAAGGCCGCGGCATTCTTTTCCTCATCGCCCTTGATCGGGATCTGAGCCGCCATCCCCCCCATCGCGTGCGCACCGCGTCGATGGCACGTACGGATGAGAAGCTCGCTGTAGCTCTCGAGGAAGTGCTTCTCCATCGTGACGACGCCACGATCCGGCAGTACGAAGCCGGGGTGATTCCGAAACTTCTTGATGAAGCTGAAAATGTAATCCCACCGACCGCAGTTGAGACCGGTGATGTGTTCGCGCAGCTCCCAGAGGATCTCGTCCATCTCGAACACCGCCAGGATCGTCTCGATCAGTACCGTCGCCTTGATCGTGCCGCGCTCGATACCGAGGACTTCCTGCGCCGCGAGGAACACCGCGTTCCAGAGACGCGCCTCGCGGTGGTTCTCGAGCTTCGCGAGATAGAAGTACGGACCGGAGCCGTTTCCGAGGAGGACGTGTGCGTTGTGGAAGAAGTACAGCGCGAAGTCGAAGATGGACGCCGAGACCGGAGCCCCGTCCACGAGCACGTGCTTCTCCACGAGGTGCCAACCACGCGGACGAACCACGAGCGTCGCTGTCTCGTCGTTCAGCCGATACACCTTGCCCGTCTGCGGGTGGACGTACTCGATCGTCCCCCGGATCGCGTCCCGGAGATTGATTTGCCCCTGGATGACGTTCCCCCAAGTCGGTGAGTTCGAGTCCTCGAAGTCCGCCATGAAGACGTTCGCGCCGCTGTTCAGGGCGTTGATGATCATCTTCCGGTCGACCGGCCCCGTGATCTCGACCCGACGATCCTCGAGGTCCTTCGGAACCGGCGCGATCTGCCAATCGCTCGCCCGGATGGCGCTCGTGGCCGGCAGGAAGTCGGGGCGCGCACCGAGATCGAGGGCATCCTGGATGTCGTCTCGCCGACTCAGGAGGAGCTCTCGCATCTCGCGGAATCGTCGTTCCAGCCGGCCGACGAACAGCAGCGCTTCGGGGGTGAGAATCTCGGCGTACTCGGGGGTGACGGGCCCGGCGATCTCGAATCCGTCCGGGTACCGTCGGTCGGTGGTCAGGGGGACGGCCTGGTTGGTCATCGACTTCTCTCGGTGTTTGGCAGGAGTTGCAAAGTTTTCACAAATTCGGGAAGGAATCTGTCGCGGACTAGAGTGAGGTTAAGGCAACGGCCGGAAGCGACACAATCGCTAAGGTGTGTGACGCCGGTTGTCGATCGAAGGGCGCATTGTAAACTTGTAAACTTCGGCGTGTTTCGGACGGCTCGATTTCAGTAGAGGACGCGATGGCGAAACAACCGTACCTGGGCAGCAAGATCCGACGTCTCCGGATGGAGGCCGGGTATACGCAGGTCCGGCTCGCCCAGAAGCTCGAAATCTCGCCGAGCTACCTCAATCTCATCGAGAAGAATCAGCGCGCGCTGACGGTCCCCTTGCTGCTCAAGCTCGCCGAGGTCTTCACGCTCGACCTGAAGGCGTTCGCCGAAGACGACGAGGGTCAGCTCGTCGCCGCCTTGAAGGAGATCTTCGGCGATCCCGTCTTCGCCGATCGTGCGGTGGGAGATCGAGAGATTCGGGAACTCCTCGCTGCGTCCCCCCGAGTCGCCCGGGCCGTCCAGGATCTCTACCGCGCCTACCGCACGGCGCACGAGGACGCACAAACCCTGGCCGCTCGCATGACCGACGGTGACGGGCTGTTCGGGCTCGAGACGAGCCGGGCCCCATCGGAGGACGTTTCCGCCTTCATCCAGTCCAAGATGAACCACTTTCCGCAACTCGAAGACGCCGCCGAGCAGCTCTGGAGAGACGCCCCGCTCGCGCGGAGGGAGCTGGTGCCGCAGCTCATCCGCTATCTGAAGGAGACGCTCGGGATCCGGGTGGACGTCGTCCGCAGCGACGATCTGGGCGGGGCGGTCCGCCGATACTCCGTCGCCGAGCGGCGGCTCCTCCTCTCCGAGGCGTTACCGCGGTGGAGCCTCATGTTTCAGATCGCCCACCAGGTGGGGCTTCTGGCCGCCGACGAGACGATCACGGACATCGTCGACCAGGCCTTCTTCACCGGAGAGGAACAGAAGCGGCTCGCGCGAGTCACCCTGGCCAACTACTTCGCCGGGGCCCTGCTCATGCCGTACGGGCCGTTCCTCGAAGTGGCGCGGTCGGCAAAGTACGACGTGGAAGTGCTCGAGCATCGTTTCCACACGAGTTTCGAGCAGGTGTGCCACCGGCTCACGTCGCTTCACCGTCCCGGCGCCGCGGGGATCCCGTTTCACATGGTCCGGATCGACATCGCCGGCAATCTCTCGAAGCGCTTCTCGGGCTCCGGCATTCCGTTCGCGCGGTACAGCGGCGCGTGCCCGCGCTGGAACGTGCACGCCGCTTTCCTTTCCCCCGGTTTCATCCGTACCCAGCTCTCCGAGATGCCCGACGGAAGGCGGTACTTCTCGATCGCCCGCACCGTGCGCAAAGCCGGCGGGGGCCACCACGTGGCCCAGAACCGACTCGCCATCGAGCTCGGATGCGAAGCGCAATACGCGCGTCAGCTCGTGTACGCAGACGGCGTGGACCTGGACAACCGCGCGACGGCCGTACCGGTCGGAGTGAGCTGCCGGTTGTGCGAGCGCATGGACTGCCGGCAGCGGGCGTTCCCGCCGATGCATCACCGCCTCGACGTCGACGAGAACGTACGAGGGCTGTCCTTCTACTACTCGACGACCAGGAAACGCGGATAGTCTCGGAGGCTCCCGGCTCAGAACATGTCGGACATCCAGGGAACGGAGCCCCGGAAGACGGCGTCGGCCGCCGCGAGGTCCGCGGCGTCGCCTTCGACGAGCCCCGCCACCCGAGCGCTCGAGGAGCTCAGATACCCGGAGAAGATCGAGCCGAGGCCACGAACGTCGGTCCGTATCCGGCCGCTTCCCCCCGCACGTACCGCGCCGCGCCCGTCGCTCACCTCTAGCGTGAAACGACCCGCGTTCTCCGCGATCGTGTCGTCCGCAATCTCGAGATGCAACTCGGCCGCGAGTCCCTTCGGATAACCCCGGCCCTCGAGCGCGGCCTTCACGTCGACGATGCGGATCATCCAGTGGAAGTAGAGACGCTGCCGGTACTTCTGCTCGGGGAGAAGTGCGAGCACCGGGTCACAGGGATCCCCGTACCAACGGACGTCGGCGCCCAGCGACGCGTGATCGGCGAGAAACGCGAGGAGCCTCCGGGCGCCGCCCTCCGTCAGGGCGACGAAATCGGTGAGCCGGAGATCGTAGGTGAGCGCCTCGGCCCCTTCGGTCTCGTAGAGCCACACGTACCCCTCGACCCCCTCGTCACCCTCCACGAAGAATCCGCGGGCGCTCTGCTTCCACGGATCCGTGAGCCGTCTCCACATGAAGTCGGGGCGGTCGATCGCGCCGTCGCGTTTCGACGCGAATCGCCGGTACGCCTCTTCGACGGCGGGTCGATCGGCGTCCTGAATCTCCCGGATCGCCCCGTCACGACTGCCGCCTCCCAGCTGGTCGGCCGTCACCGAGATCTCGTAGCGCCCCCCGGCCAGCTCGTACCCGACGCGTCGGTAGAGCGTCTGCTTGGCGGGATAGAGAACGGAGATGGGAAAGCCGCTCTCCTTCATCTCCCGCACGACCGCCGTCATGAGCCGGGTGGCCGTACCCTTCCCGCGTTGCTCCGGCGCGACCCCGACGAGGCTGATCCCGCCCATGGGAAGGCAGCGGCCGCCGTACCACTGGCCGATGGGAAGAAGCGACAGTCCCGCGATCGGCTCGCCGCCCTCGCGAAGCACGCGGATCTTGTCCGGGCCGTAGCGGTCGAACGCCTTCAGGAGATCTTCTTCGTCCGCGTGGAACGACCACGCCATGTTGTGGGCGTGCGCGCGCGTTTCCTCGGGGTCGCGTACGGGCCCGTACCCGGCGGAGGGACTCACCCGGGAGGTGGGGTCGGATAGCGCTCTTCCCGGCGGATCACCTCGAGGGTGGATCCGTCGGCGGGATTCAGGTAAGCGCGGAAGACCGACCACCAGTCGACGTCCTGCTGGCCCGGCGGCCCGGTGAGGCGCAGCTCGAGGAAGTCGACTCGCCAGGCCAGCACTTGCTCGTCGTTGGGGACGCCTTCCGGCCACACCGGAAACCCGAGGTAGCTCACGGTCAGATCCTCCGGTACGGGCACGAGCAGGCTCTCGGCGATGCCGACGACGATGCTGCACGCCTGGGCCGACGTGATCGCCGGCGGATTCTGAGAGATGGGAGTGGGCGGCGGGAACTTGAAATTCTCGTCTCCCCACGCTGCACCCCCGAAGAAGTGCAGGTCGAGACGCTGGCGAGAGCGTCCACTGTAGAAGCGGTACGAATGGTCGAAGGCGCGCCCGTTCCGGTCCGTGATCGTGAACTCCGCGCCCATTCCCCAGAGGTACGCATCCTGGTCCCACTCGCGCGCGACCGATTCCGCCATCGGAAGCACCTCTTCGAGGGTCGCGGGCAGCTCGAAGCCGTCGTCGCCGACCTGGAAGGCGTTGTCGACGCAGCCCGTGAGCCCCAGGATCGTCGTGGCGAGCGCGGCGGCGCGGCGGGTGCGCATCAGCCCCACCTCATCCCGAGGCGGAACCCGAATCCGGTGAACTCGATCTTGCGGAGCCCCGGGGTGAACGAGCTGTCCCACGCACCGTCGTCGAGCTCGACTTCGGTGCTCCCGACTCGATAGAAGCCTTCCAGGTAGAGAGTCTGAGAATTCAGCGCCGGATAGTCGACGGCCACGACGCCCTCGATCCCGAACCCCACGCCGCTCGCGGACACCTCGCTCGACGCGTCGGAGGGGGCAGCGTCCACCGTGTTCTCGACTGTGTCGACGACCTTGACCGGCGCGATGATCCCACCCACGCACCAAGTGAACGCGACGTTCTCCACCGGATGCACTCGCCCGATCCCCAGCGATCCGACGACGAAGTTCGTCTTCACCTCAGTGGTCGTTCCGACCGAGACGAAATCCCGTCCGCCGCCGAGCCGGTGGAGGCTCTGGCCGTCGCGATCGTTCCAGCTGAACTGGGACCACTCGGCCTGCCCCCGTACGAGCCAGCCGCCGGAGAAGCGGTAGCTGAGCTCACCCCCGAATGCCGCTGACCAGTCGAAGTCCACGGTATCGAGCGAGAAGCCCTGGGCCGCCAAATCGTCGTGGCGCTCACCCATCGCCTCCTCGAGCGAACTGAAGCTCCACTTCTGGACGCCACCCGTGATCCCGACCGCGAAACCCTCGGTGAGCGGCGCCGCACCAATCACATCGGCCGAGGCGAGTCCCGAGTGGCCCAGCACGATCGGAAGAGCCAGAATGGGGAGGATCGATCTTCGCACTGCACCCTACCGGTTCGACGAGGTGCCATCTTGCGAGCAGCCCCGCGATCCTGCAAGCCCTCCGACCGTGCGGCCGTCGAGAGGTTGCTGGCGGAGGCCGACCTGCCGGTGCCGGTGGAAGGCGAGCCGGATGTGGAGTTCGTCGTGGTGGACGAGGGAGAGGGCGTCGTGGCGTGCGCGGGGTGGGAGATTCACGGGGAAAGCGCGTTGCTGCGCAGTGTCGCAGTGGACGAACGTGCCCGCTCGAGAGGTCTCGGACGCGCGGTCGTGAAAGAGGCGCTGCGGCGGCTGGACGGTCGCGGCATCCGCGACCTCACGCTCGTCACGCTCGACGCGGAGCGCTTCTTCGAACCGCTGGGCTTCGAGCCGATTCCTCGCGAGAGCGTTCCACCCGCGGTTCGGGCGTCACCGGAGTTCCGGATCCATCACTGCGCGAGCGGGCTCTGGATGCGTCGCCTCCGCTGACTCCTCCTCGCCCCCATCCTCGTACTCGTTCCGATAGGCCGCGAGAACGACGTGCTCGAGGTGAGCCCGAAACTCCCGCGTGATGGGGTGGGCGATATCCTGAAACGTGTTGTCCTTCTTCTGGCGGGCCGGCATCGCCACGAAGCGTCCGTCCATCCCGTCGATGATCTTGAGCCCACGCACCACGAAGCAGTCGTTGAACGTGACGGATACGAAGGCCAGGAGTGCCTTCGCGTTCTGTGGTCTGATCCGGACTTCCGTGATCTCGAGGGCAGCACGATCGTTGAGATCGGATCGGACGAACGACATGCTGCGGTCCTCCGGAGGCGTCGTCGAACAATCTAACGATTCTCCCCTCCGTAATTCAAATGGCTCGGCGAGAGCGGCTTCTCGGGGGCCGCTGAGGACTCCTTCGGCTTTTCGCGCTTGCCTGGGGGTGAGTCGGAGGAGTTTCTTCGTGGTGCCCGGCGCCGCGCAGATGCGCCGAGGAAGGAGAGCGACCGCGATGACCACCGAGCTCGCCAGAAAGACCTGCATTCCCTGCGAGGGCGGCGTCCCTCCCCTCGCCGACGCCGAGATCGACCAGTTCCTCGAGCAGATCGACGACTGGGCGGTCATGGAGAGCCATCACCTGGTGAAGGAGTTCACCTTCCCCGACTTCATCCAGGCGCTCGCCGCCGTCAACCGGATCGGAGCGCTCGCCGAGGAGCAGGGACATCACCCGAACCTCTACCTGACGTGGGGGCACGTGCGGGTGGAGATCTGGACGCACAAGATCAACGGGTTGACCGAGAGTGACTTCATTCTCGCGGCGAAAGTGGACGAAGTCGTCTGACGCCAGCGACTTCTCGCGGCGGGGGGCGTTACGAAGGGCGAGGAACCGCGAGGTGGGCGGATTTCAGACCACGCAGAATCGAGGTCACCCCGCACCCACGATCGATGACCCGGACCTCGATCCCGCACGAGCGAGCGGTCTCCCTGACCTCGTTGATCTTGTGCCCGGCGTACCGGACGAGAAGCAGCACGAGATCGACGGCACCGGAACGAATGGCCGCCTCCGCCGGCTCCTGCTCGCAGGTGTCGCGATAGTATTCGTACCAACGAGCTTCCTTGAGACCGAGACCCTCCTCGATCCGCCGACGGACTTGCTCGCGCGGCAACCCACCGACGATCGCCACCGTCTTGCCGGACCAGTCGGGCCCGAGCTCTCGGAAGAGCTCCTCGTCCGGGGAGTCCGCGCGCTCTGACTCGATCAACTCAATCTCGTCGAAGTCGACTCCGCGCTTCGCCAACGACCGGCGCAGCTTCCGGAAGTCCGCTCCGTGGGCCAAAGGCGCAAACGCGCGGGCGGCCCCGAGGAAATCTTCGCTCTGACAACCGCCCTGATCGACGGCGGCGAGCAGCATCTCCTTCACGTCGTCACGGACGTCGGCGTCATCCCGCCACTCCGAACCGGCCGCCAGCTCCTGCAGGATTCGAGTGATCTCCCCCAGCCGGGCCTCCGATCGCTCGCGTTCTTCGGCCGATAGTCGCTCGCGTTCCTCCCGCTCGCGCTCGAGCCGTTCATCCTCCTCGGCATCCAAACGGTCTTGGGTGCGTGCGGCTTCGAGCTTCATCTCCCAGTGGCGAACGTACTCGTCCCAGTCGGCGCGGAAGTTCCGGTTGAGCGCGTCGATGAAACCGTGAACGGGGAGCTCCTTGCGAACGCGGTTGATCGCCCCGAACGTGCGATAAACTTCCTTGGTGACTCCGTCTTCGAGATTGAAATCGTCTTGGTACCGGCGAAGCCGGCCGAGCCAGATGTGCATCTGGACGTTGATCTCCTCCTCTCCCCGCTCGCCCAGGTTCGCCACCGCTTCCCGGATCTCGAGCGCCGCCCGCCGGGCCGCTTCGTTCACGGTCCTGCGCTCGTCGCGGTGCCTGATTTCCTGCTCGAGCGCTCGGCCCCGTTCGGACGCCGCTTCGGCCCCTGACGGGTCCATGCCCTCCAGGCGCGCCGCGAGCGCATTCCAGAACCGGCAGATCGTCGGAAGGTGGTGAAAACGCCGCCACTCGCGGACCTCACTCTCGAAACGGTCGACGGCCCGGCTGGCCCACAGGACGTCGGGCGGCTCGATCATCGCCAGGATCTCGTCCACGACCGGATCCATCTCTTCTCGAACGCTCTCATGATCGAGGCGGGAGACGGCGCTTTCCCGGTCGCGCTCCAGGCTCTCGCGCAGTCCTTCGCGCGCTTCCCTGAGCGCCGGCGCCTGTTGGATGGCTCGGAGTTCCTCGCGATACGCACGAAGATCCTCGATGTGCGCCTCGACCTCACGCCGACCGTCGGCCCCGAATTCCCCGAGCTCCTCGAAACCTCGCCGGAGACGCTCGAAGCGGCGGAGCTGCGCCTCCACCATCGCGAGCCGCCCGTGCAAGTCTCGGACCAGCTCATCGGCGCGCCGCAGGAGGATCGTCAGTTGATCGTCGCGCTCGCGGCGGGAGCGCAGGAGCCTTTCCTGAAGCGACCCGTGGATACCTTCGAAGCCGGACACCGGTGAGTTCGGGAGACCCTCGTCGAGGAGCGAGCGGAGCGTTCGCGGCGGCGTTTCGACGCGGCGCGGGAGCGGGACAGCCCCCGAGAATGCCACGGACGGGTCGGTCATTCCGGCTGCACTCCGAGCGATCGATGCGCCGATCCGTCAGGAGGCGACGGGCCGCGACTTCCGGGGGGGGAAGGGGCCGGACGAGGGCCCGGCCGTGGGGAAACCGGTGAGTCTGGCTCGCCGTGGATCCGGCAGGTGAAAAGTCCTACTGAACGTGAGAGTCTATGGCTCTTCGAAGTCGAGTCAACCCAGAACGGTCACGCGGTTCTGGGGCGCTTTTGCGAGTCGTTTTCGCGACACCGATCACGGGGGGTGGACCCGCCATGTGTGGTCGCTACACGCTCACCACGCGGAAGCACGACCTGGCGAAAGAGCTCGACCTCGACTCGGAAATCGTTCTGGACCTCGAGCCGCGCTACAACATCGCCCCGACCCAGGAAGTCCCGATCCTCATCAAGGAGGTCGGCGTTCGCATGGCGCTGTTTCGGTGGGGGCTGATTCCACCCTGGGCGAAGGACGCGACGGTCGGAAGCCGGATGATCAACGCCCGCCGCGAAACGCTGGCGGAGCGTGCCAGCTTTCGCGAGCCTTTCCAGAGCCAGCGATGCTTGGTCATCGCCGACGGTTTCTACGAATGGCACGCGTCCGTGGCGGGGAAACCGAAGATTCCGCACTACGTGCGCTTGAAGTCGCGGAAGCCGTTCACGTTCGCGGGGCTGTGGTCGAAGTGGCGGGGGCCGTCCGGCCAGGACGTGTACACCTGCACGATCGTCACCCGTGACGCGAACGAAATCGTCGGGCGGATCCACGACCGGATGCCCGTCATCGTTTCCCCCGCCAATCGCGACGCGTGGCTCGACCCCGAGCACCAGGATCCGGAGTCGCTGGCGGCGCTCCTCGGCGCCCACGATCTCGAAGAGATGGAGATGTACCCCGTGAGCCGGCACGTCAACTCGCCGGACCACGAAGGCGCGCAGTGCATCGAGGAGATGAAGTCGGAGGATCAGGCGGCCGACGCACCGGCGGGAGAGGCCGACGGACCCCCCGAGGTGTCCGACCTCGGCCCCCTGTTTCGTCGTTCCGAGACGGACTGAGCCCGCCCCCGCCACCTCGCGTAGCGAAACTCCGCCACACGGCGTGTCCACGGCCTCCCGCGGCCGGTCGTCTGAGCCGAACCAGCCTGGCCCGCTGCTTGCTGCTCACGGCCCCTCCTTCCGGTCTCCCGCACCGAGAGGCAGCTTGTCGACCGATCCGCACATTTCCGAGGCTCGGCTGGAGCCGTTCGATCTCGACGCGATGCCCTCGCCCGAGAACACACCACTCGCCGGCCCCACGCTCGCGATCCGTTGGTGCTCCCCCGCTTACGTCCGAGCCCTGTCCCGTCTTCGCAAGTTCGCTCGCACGTCGCATCCCCTTCTGATCACCGGTGAGACGGGCGCTGGCAAGACGTCGTTCGCGGAGATCGTCCACGTGGAGGGGCGGCATCCGTCGGAACCGTTCGTCGCCGTGAACTGTCCGGCCCTTCCGGAGGCGCTGCTCGAATCCGAGCTCTTCGGGCACGTGCGCGGAGCGTTCACCGGCGCGGAATCGGAAAAGTCGGGGCTCATTCGTGCCGCGCGCTCCGGCACCGTCTTCCTCGACGAGATCGACAAGGCATCGCCGTCACTGCAAGCGGCGCTACTCCAGGTGCTCGATCGGCGCGAAGTCCGATCCGTCGGTGGTCACGCACCGCACCGCGTACCGGCGCGGCTCGTGTTCGCGAGTAACCGACACCTCCCCACCGCCGCCGCGCGTGGCGAGTTCCTCCCGGATCTCGTGTATCGGATCGCCGGGATGTCGGTACGCATCCCTCCGCTGCGGGAACGCCCGGAGGACCTCGACCTTCTCGTGGCGCTGGCGCTGCGCACGATCCGCCGGGATGACGGACTCGCCGGGGTGACCGTGACACCCCCGGCGCTCGATCTCGTCGCGTCGTACGACTGGCCGGGGAACGTGCGGGAGCTCTTCAGCGTCCTGAGAGTGGCGGCCCATCTTCTCGACGGCGGTACGCGGATCAGCGCTCGCGAGATCGAGCTCGCCGCCGGGTCGCGGCTCGAGACCCACGTACGTCGCGCGCGGTCCCGCGCGGCCCTCGGCGAGCGGATGCGTGAGTTCGAGAAACAAGAGATCCTCGTGGCGCTACGCCTCGAAGGCGGTAACCAGACGAAGGCGGCGAGCCGACTCGGCTTGAGCCGCCGCGGCCTGAACAAGAAGCTGCACCGGCACGAGCTCCTGGATCAGCTCGAGCGCGAAGGCCTTCGGGCGTTTCGCTCCCGGCGGCCGGTCCCGGCCCGGGCCCCCTCCCTGTCGATGAATCCTCGAACCGGTGGTAGGTTCACCGCATCCTGAGAGCGGGTCCCGGTGGCCCGCTTCCCAATGCGGAGAGGCAGCATGGAACTCGGAATGATCGGTCTCGGGCGGATGGGCGCGAACATGACGAAGCGGCTCGTTGCGGGTGGGCACCGGGTTGTCGCTCACGACCGCAGCCCCGACGCCGTTCAGGCCGCGGCCGCGGACGGCGCGACGGCCGCAAGCTCCCTCGACGAGTTGAAAGAGAAGCTCGCACCACCCCGTGCCGTATGGGTGATGGTCCCCGCCGGAGCGCCCACGGAGCAGACGATCTCCGCACTCGCGGATCGGCTCGACGCGGGCGATCTCGTCATCGACGGCGGCAACAGCAACTATCGCGAGACCGTGCGTCGCGGCGCGCTCTTGGCGGAGACCGGCGTCGACCTGCTGGACTGCGGCACGTCGGGCGGCGTCTGGGGACTCGAGGAAGGATACTGCCTCATGATCGGCGGCCCGAAGGGTGCCGTGGATCGAGTCACATCCATCTTCGAGACGCTCGCGCCCGAGGCGGATCGCGGGTGGGCGCACGTGGGTCCCGTGGGGGCCGGCCACTACGTCAAGATGATCCACAACGGCATCGAGTACGGAATGATGCAGGCGCTCGCCGAGGGCTTCGCGATTCTCGAGAAGAAAGAGGAGTTCGGCCTCGATCTCGCAAACGTCGCGGAGCTCTGGCGGCACGGGAGCGTCGTTCGCTCGTGGTTGCTCGATCTGACGGCGCGGGCGCTCGAGGAAAACCCCCAGCTCGACGGCATCGCGCCGTGGGTGTCGGACTCGGGCGAAGGGCGCTGGACCGTGTTCGAGGCGGTCGACCTCGACGTTCCGGCGCCCGTCATCACGCACTCACTGCTCGCGCGGTTGCGCTCGCGTAGCGACGACTCGTTCTCCGACAAGCTCCTCGCCGCGATGCGGAATCAATTCGGCGGACACGCCATCAAGCAGACCGTGTCATGACCCTCAAGCGAGTCGAACCGAGCGTCTTCGTCATCCTCGGGGCGACGGGGGATCTCACGAAGCGAAAGCTCGTGCCGGCGCTGTTCCGATTGCGGAAGTACGTCGATCCGGGAACCCGGACCTTCGTCCTCGGAGTCGGGCGCAAACCCGAACTCGACGATGATGCGTTTCGCGCCTGGCTGAAGGAGGCGGTGGCGGAGACGGGCGAGGCCGAAGACGGGATCGACCAGTGGATCGACCAGCACGTCCGGTATCACTGCATGGAGGAAACGGACGTGTCCAGTTGCCGTAGCCTCGGGGAGCGGCTAGGGGCGCTCGAAGAAGAGCAGGACCTGCCGGGCAATCGATCGTTCTACCTGAGTCTCCCGCCGTCTCGGTTCGTCCCGACGATCGAGGCGCTCGGAGAGAGCGGCCTGGCGCAGTCGCCGGGCTGGACGCACCTCGTCGTCGAGAAGCCGTTCGGCCGCGATCTCGCGTCGGCGCAGGCCCTCAACCGCACGGTCCACCGCTGGTACGACGAATCGCAGATCTACCGGATCGACCACTACCTCGGAAAGGAGACGGTGCAGAACCTTCTCGTCTTCCGGCTCGCGAACGCGATCTTCGAGTCACTTTGGAATCGCAGCCACGTCGAGAGCGTGCAGATCCTCGTCGCCGAAGAGCTCGGGGTGGAAACGCGAGCCGGCTACTACGACAAGACGGGAGCTCTGCGCGACATGGTCCAAAATCACCTCGCGCAGCTCGTATCTCTGGTCGCGATGGAGGTCCCGGCTACCATCGACGCCGAGTCGATCCGGTACGAGAAGATCAAGGTGCTCCGATCGATGTCCACGCCGAGCGCGACGGACGTCGTCTTCGGTCAGTACGGACCCGGCGAGAACGGCAGCGGTCCGGACGCCGGCTACCTCGACGAACCCGGTGTCGGGGTGGCCTCGACGACCGAGACGTACGTATCCCTCCGTCTCGCCGTCGACAGCTGGCGCTGGCAAGGCGTCCCCTTCTACGTGCGCACCGGCAAGCGCCTCCCGAAGCGGCTGACCCAGATCGCGGTGACGTTCCGGCAACCGCCGGTCTGCTTGTTCGAATCGATGGGCTCGTGCCTGCTGCACTCGAACGTGCTGCTCATCACGTTGCAACCCGACGAAGGCTTTGCGCTGTACTTCGACGTCAAGGCGCCGGGCGAACCGCTCGACTTGCGGACACTGCCGCTCTCGTTCCGGTACGAGGACGCGTTCGAGAAGATTCCCGACGCCTACGAGACGCTCTTGCGCGACATCCTGGAGGGAGACCAGACTCTGTTCGTCCACTCCGACGAGGTCGAAGCTTCCTGGAAGTTGTTCGAGCCACTCCTCGGCGGAGATCGGGAAGTGCACCGCTATCCCGCGGGCTCCTGGGGGCCGGAGGAGGCCACGCGCCATTTCGTCCGCGGCGCCCCGGAGACGTTGCAGCCGGCATCCGGATGACCGCGATCGTCGTCGAACATCGCGTGCTCGCCGATCCCGAGGCGGTCGCACTCGAGGCGCGACAGGAAGTCGTCGCGGCGGCGGGGGCCGCGGACGAGACCGGGCGACCACTCGTGCTCGTTCTGTCGGGCGGCCGCACCCCGCAGCGCCTCTACGAGCACCTCGCCGAGGAGGATCGAATCGACTGGAGTCGCGTTCACTTCCTCTGGGGTGACGAGCGCTGCGTGCCCCCGGATCACCCCGCGAGCAACTACCGTCTCGCGCACGAAGCGCTGATCTCGCGGATCGACGTTCCCGAGCGTCACGTCCACCGGATGCGCGGCGAAGATCCCGATCCGGACACCGCCGCCCGCGCGTACGAGGAGGAGCTCGCCGGCGTCGGCGCTCCCGACCTGGTTCTCCTCGGGCTCGGTGCCGACGGCCACACCGCCTCCCTCTTCCCCGGCTCGGTCGCCCTGGAGGAATCGTCACGGCTCGTCGTTCCGGCCCGCGCTCCGGCCGGGGCCGACCCCGTCGATCGACTGACCGTCACGTTCGCGGCCCTCGGCCGCGCCCGGCGGGTTCTCTTCCTCGTCACCGGTTCGGACAAGCGGGACGCCCTCACGGCCATCCGCGAGGACCCGCCGGCCGCCGCCGACCGCTTCCCCGCCGCCCGGGTTCGACCCCGGGAGTCGATTCTCTGGATTGCGGATCGCGCCGCCGGGACGTGAAAACCCCCCGTGCCTCGTCCGGACGGGTAAGCTGTCCCCGCACCTCGCCCCTCTCGTCTCTGCGCCCCGAGGCGCTGATCCCTGGCAGTGCTCTTCCCGAATAGGAGAACCCCATGAAGATGAACGCGTGGATCCCGTTTCTCGTGCTCCTGCTCGCCCTCGGAACGCCGGGACTGTCCCGGGCCGACGACGAGCACCCCGAGCACCCCGAGCATCCCGAGGAAGCCGAACACAAGGAGCACCCGGAGCATCCAGAAGGCCACGCCGAGGTCACGATCGAGCAACTCGGCGACGCGATCGAAGCCTGGGTCGCCTGGGAC
>JALGZO010000040.1 GCA_025774865.1 bacterium
CAGGGTGGCGCTTCCACCGAGAGCAGGCATGTGAGATTCTGAGACCAACCCGCCGGGACTCGTCGTTCCGGCCGTTCTCCTGAACCCGGGCGGGGATGCGTATGCGTATGCGGCCCCAGCCCGGGCTCATGTCATCGCTCGCGCTCGGGCTCGGGCTCGCGCTCGCGCTCGCGACGGTGGCGCCGGCGGCCGGCGGCGGAACCGGCTTCCCCTCGAACCAGCCGTTCGCGTCCTACTGGTTCCCGAACGAGCTCCTCACGTGGACACCGGGCACCGACCCCGATTCGGACTACAACCGCGGGACCGTCCCGCTCGTCGACCGATTCACGAACCCCGATACGCAGGTCAACCCGAACGCCCGCGACGGCGAGGCCCTCGTGGCCGCGCTCGGCGTCATGTACCCATCGACGTCGAACAACCCTTCCCAGGGCTCCGACCAGTTCGACGTCTACGCCTTCGGCTACTGGCAATACGTCGACCTGCTCGTCTTCTGGGGCGGCTCCGCCGGCGAAGGATTGATCCTGGCCCCGAGCCCCGGCGTCATCGACGCCGGGCACCGCCACGGCGTTCCGGTGCTGGGGACGATCTTCTTTCCGCCGAACGTCTTCGGAGGGCAGATCCAGTGGGTCCACGACCTCGTGCAGAAGGACGGCGCCACGTTCCCGGTGGCCGACAAATTGATCGAGGTGGAGGAGTACTACGGCTTCGACGGCTGGTTCCTGAACCAGGAGACGAACGGCGGCGACTCGACCCTCGCGCTCCAGATGCAGGACTTCCTCAAGTACTACCAGGCGAACAAGCCGGCGGGGCACCACATGATGTGGTACGACGCCATGATCGACAATGGCAACGTCGCGTGGCAGAACGAGCTCAACGAGCGCAACGAGATGTTCTTCGAGGACATGGGCCGCGTCTCGGACTCGATCTTCCTCAATTTCAACTGGGCGAGCGGAACGCGGCTGGCCGATTCACGCGCCAAGGCGATCTCGCTCGGCCGTAGCCCCTACGACGTCTTCGCCGGCATCAACGTCCAGCCGACCGGCTACAACACGTCGGTGAACTGGGCGAAGCTCTTTCCGGACTCGATGGTACACACGACGTCGATGGGCTTCTTCGGGACGGAGTGGACGTACGCGAGCTCGTCGAGCCCTTCGGACTTCTATCAACGCGCGAGCACGTTCTGGGTCGGTCAGAACGACGATCCCAGCAACACGACGACCGCCCTCGCCTGGAAGGGAGTCGCGCACTACTTGCCGGCGAAGTCGTCGATCAACGACGTGCCCTTCGTCACGAACTTCAACGCGGGTCAGGGCGACTTCTACGCCGTCGACGGTGAAGTACTCCACGTCGATCCGTGGAACAACCGGAGCCTCCAGGACGTGCTGCCGACCTGGCGCTGGATCGCCGAGAGCGCGGGCACGGCCCTCTCGGCCGAGCTCGACTTCACGGACGCGTACGACGGCGGCGCCTGCCTGAAGGTGTCCGGAGCACTCGATCCCTCGAGCACGACGCATCTCAGGCTCTACAAGACGAGCCTCGTCGTCCCGGCGGGCGGAGCGCTCACGATCGCCTACAACACGGGCGCGATCGGACCATCGTCGATGCAGGCAGGGCTCGCGTTCGAGAGCGACGAGAGCTCGTTCGTGTTCTTCGATGTCGACTCGACCGGCACGACCGGATGGGACACGCAGACGATCGATGTGAGCGCCCATGCCGGCGAGACGATTGCCGTCATGTCGCTCAAGTTCGAGGCCCCGGGTTCGATCCCTGCCTACGAGATGAAGGTCGGGCGATTCGGACTGCTCGACGGACCGGTGGATGTTCCCGCGGCGCCGGCGAACGCAGTGCTCGACGACGTGGTCTTCTCGATCGACAAGCGCATGGCGAGTGTCCGACTCCAGTGGGACCACTCCGCCGATCCGACTTACTCGTACTACGTCTATCGCCGGAATCCCGACCTTTCGCGAACCTACCTCGGCGGCACACCGAACAACGCGCTCTTCATCACCGAGCTGGTCCGGGCCGACGCCGAAACGACCGCCGTCCTCGAGATCGAGGCGGTGAGCCCCGAGTTCGGGCGCTCCGCACCGGGTACCACGAGCGTCTTCTGGGGACTCGATCCCCCGAACACGCCGCCGACCTCTCACGCGAACGGCCCGTATTGCGGCACGCCCGGCCAGGCCATCCGGTTCCACAGCCAGGGGACGCTCGACCCGGATGGATCGATCGTCACGTATCTGTGGGAGTTCGGCGACGGCGACACGAGCCCGCTCGCGGACCCCACACACTCCTACGCCGCGACCGGTGACTACGAAGTGATCCTCACGGTGACCGACGATCTCGGGAGCGTGATCGCCGACACGACGCAGACCAGCGTCGTCTCCGTGCCCGCGGACCTCGCGGGGAACGTCGCGTGGTACCCGTTCGACGACGGCAGCGGCGCCGTGGCCGCCGATTCCTCCGGCAACGGCAACGACGGCACCGTCGTCGGCGCCACGTGGACTACCGGGAAGTTCGGCGGAGCTCTCGATTTCGACGGCGGCGACGATTACGTCATCGTGAGCGACTATCCGAAACCCGAGAGCACGATCACGGTGTCAGCCTGGGTCTGGGCCGAGAGCCGCCCCGCCTGGGGATCGATCGCCAAGAACTGGGCGACGCAGAAGGGTTCGTTCCACTTCGGGCTGTACTCCGACGACGGTGACCTGCAGGTGACCGTGGGCGAGGCCGACGAAGAAACGGCCGACATTCGGGAAGGCCCGACGAGTCCACTGCCCCTGCAAACGTGGGAGCACGTGGCGTTCGTCGCGGACGGCACCGAGGCACGCCTCTACCGGAACGGAGTCGAGGTCGGCGCGGCGTCCTACGACGGGACTTTGAAGACCAATCGCCCAGGGCTCGGGATCGGCGTGAAGCTCAGCAACAACGGGAGTGGGCCGAACGCCGGGGTACCTGCGTACTGGGACGGGATCATCGACGACGTCCGCATCTGGGATTGGAGCCTTTGCCAGTCCGAGATCGAGTCGCTGCACTTCGACGGTGTGACCGACGTGGTGATCGGCCCGACCGGTGCTGCATTTCGCGAGTTTTCCCTCGGCCAAAACCATCCGAATCCGTTCCGGGCCGCGACCGAAGTGGCGTACGCCGTCCCGCACCCGGGGCACGTGACGATCGCGGTGTACGACATCGCGGGGCGGAGGGTCGTCAACCTCGTCGATCGTGAGCAGGAAGCGGGCGCATACGTGGTCCGGTGGCACGGCCGCAACCAGGATGGTCAGATCGTCGCCCCCGGCGTGTATTTCTACCGGATGGCCGCCGGGGATTTCACGGCGGTCAAGAAGCTCATCGTTCTCCGCTAGACCAGGATCTCCTCGAAGACACTGTCGGCCAGGAGCAATCCCCGGCGCGTGAGCCGGAATCCCGGGCCATCGCGGTTCAGCCAGCCGTTCTCCAGGGCGGCATCCAGCTTCGAACGAAGCCGCTGCCGGGCGTCGGCCGGTATCCGCGCGAGTCGCGCGTCGGCGTCGATGCCCTCCACGGTGCGAAGCCCGAGGTACAGGTCCTCGGCCGCCCACGTCTCCTCGTCCAGCACCTCCGGCGGCTCGGCGACCGGCCGGCCGGCCGCGATCCGGTCCATGTACCCGCGAAGATCCCGCACGTTCGTCCACCGCGTGTTCGCGACGTGCGAGGCCGCGCTCGCGCCGATCCCGAGATTGTCGCCGCTGCGCCACGTGTTCCGATTGTGCCGGCACTCATGCCCCGACCGTGCGAAATTCGAGATCTCGTAACGCTCGATGCCCGCTTCCTTCAGCACCTCTGCCGCTAACTCGAACATCTCGGCCCGCGCGTCTTCGTCGGGGAGGGCGAGCTCGCCGCGTCGCCGGAAGAAGCGCGTCCCCTCCTCCATCGTGAGCTCGTAGGCGCTGACGTGATCCGGACCGAGCTTGGCCGCCGCCTCGATCTCTCGCCGCCAGTCGCTCACCGACTGCCCCGGCAGTCCGAACATGAGGTCGACGGCGACGTTCTCGAAGCCGGCCGCGCGTGCGAGCTGCCGCGACCGCACATTGTCGTCGACCGAGTGGGTCCGCCCGAGTGCCCGGAGCCGGTCGGCGTCGAAGGACTGCCAGCCGAGCGTGAGCCGGTTGACGCCCGCGGTCCGGTAGCCGGCCAGCCGCTCCTCGGTGAGACCATCCGGATTCGACTCGAGGGTCACTTCGGCGGTTCCGACGGGGAAGGCGTCGTGTACTCGCCGCAGCAGGGAATCAACGGCAGCCGGCTCCAGGAGGCTCGGCGTCCCGCCGCCGAAGTAGATCGTCGCGACCTCGCGGCCGGCGAAACGGGGGTCTCGCGCCATCCGCTCGATCTCCGACTCGAGCGCGGAAACGTAGGGATCGCGCGCTTCCCTCTCCCCCACGACGAAGTAGAACGCGCAGTAGGGACAGCGGGCCGGGCAGAATGGAAAGTGAAGGTACAGGCCGAGCGGCGTGGCCGTCGGCTTCGTCGAGTCGGTCGCGGGGATCTCGCGTGGGCTCACGGCGTCAGTATCGCACGGCACCCGACCGGACTCCATACCGGGAGCGGCTTGACCTCACACGCGCGATCGGCCACCATCGCCGCCCCAGCCAAGGAGGCGCGACAAGGAGGCGAGAATGGACTGGCACGAGCTGGAAAAGAAGAAGGTCACCGAGCTCCGCGAAATGGCGAAAGAAGAAGCGGGGGTCGAGGGCACGACCGGGCTCTCCAAGGATCAGCTGGTCGCGACCCTGGCGAAAGCGCTCGGGATCGAGCGACCACACCTGGTTGCGAGCGGGATCAACAAGTCCGACATCAAGAAGAAGATCAAGACGCTCAGGGTCGAGGTGAAACAGGCCCTGGAAGCGAAGGACCGGCAGCTGGTGAGGAAAAAGCGTCGTCAGATCCACCGGTTGAAGCGGCGGATCCACCGGGCCGCGCACCTCACACACTGACGGTCTAGCGCTCGATCTTCAGTACCGAGAGAAAGGCTTCCTGCGGAACGGTGACGGATCCCACCTGCTTCATCCGCTTCTTGCCCTCCTTCTGCCGCTCGAGGAGCTTGCGCTTCCGCGTGATATCTCCGCCGTAGCACTTCGCCGTGACGTTCTTGCGGAGCGCGGACACCGTCTCGCGCGCGATCACCTGGCTCCCCACCGCAGCTTGGATCGCGATCTTGAACTGCTGTCGCGGGATCACTTCCTTCAGCCTCTCGACGAGGTTCTTCCCCCAGCCGTACGCCTTTTCCTTGTGGACGATGATCGAGAGAGCGTCGACCTTGTCGCCGTTCAGAAGAATGTCGAGCTTTTGCATCGGCGCCTCGCGGAACCCGTCGAACTCGTAGTCGAAGCTCGCGTACCCGCGCGTGATCGATTTCAGTCTGTCGTAGAAGTCGAAGATGATCTCCGAGAGCGGAAACTCGTAGTGGAGGACGGCGCGCGTCGGATCGAGGTACTCCATTCCGCGCTGAACACCCCGACGGTCCGAGCCGAGCTTCATGATGTTGCCGATGTATTCCGTGGGTGCGACCACCTCGGCCCGGATGATGGGCTCGCGGATGCTCGCGACGTCGCCCGGCGGCGGGAGCTGGTGCGGGCTTTCGATCTCGCGGAGAGCACCGTCGTTCATGACCACATGGTACGGAACCGTCGGGACGGTCGCGATGAGCCCCAGGTCGAACTCCCGTTCCAGACGCTCTTGCACGATTTCCCGGTGCAGGAGCCCCAGGAAACCGCAGCGGAACCCGAATCCGAGCGCGGTGGAGGTCTCTGGCTCGTAATGGAGCGACGCGTCGTTGAGCTTGAGCCGGTCCAATGCGTCGCGCACGTTCTCGTAGTCTTCCGCATCGATCGGATAGAAGCCGGAGAACACCATCGACTTCGCTTCAGCGTAGCCGGGTAACGGCCCCGACGCCGGACGATCGCGGTCCGTGATCGTATCGCCCACCTTCGCGTCGGCGATGTTCTTGACGCCGGCGATCATGTATCCCACGTCGCCCGCCTCGAGCTTCTGCTGTTTCTGCATCTCGAGACGAAGCGTCCCCACTTCGTCCACGAGATACTCCCGGCCGTTCGAGAAGAAACGAATCGTTTGCCCCGCCTGGATCGTTCCCTCGACGACACGAATGTAGGCGATCGCCCCGCGATACTGGTCGAACGCCGAGTCGAAGATGAGCGCCCGCAGCGGCGCCGCCGAATTCCCCTGAGGGCCCGGGATTCGGCGGATCATCTCGTCGACCAGCGGCTCGATGCCCACGCCCGACTTCGCGCTGATCCGCAACACCGGCCCGTCCCCGCCGAGGAGATCGCGGATCTGGGCCTCCACGCGGTCCGGAGCCGCGCCGGACAGGTCGATCTTGTTGATGACGGGTATGATCTCGAGCTCGTGGTTCAGCGCCAGATGGAGGTTGGAGATCGTCTGGGCCTCCACGCCCTGACTCGCATCGACCACGAGGACGGCCCCCTCGCACGCCGCGAGGCTCCGCGATACCTCATACGAGAAGTCCACGTGTCCTGGTGTATCGATGAGGTTGAGTACGTAGTCGCGGCCCTCGGAGGACCGCCAGTTCATGCGGATCGCGTGCGCCTTGATCGTAATGCCCCGCTCTTTCTCGAGATCCATATTGTCGAGAACCTGCCCCTGCGCTTCCTCCTCGGAGAGCGTGCCGGTGAGCGCGAGCAGACGATCGGCCAGCGTGGACTTGCCGTGATCGATGTGCGCGATGATGCAAAAGTTGCGGATGTGCGAGAGGTCCGTCATGGAGCGTCGGCGCTGGCTTCCTTTGCTTCCGTCAGCGGAGCGGCGGCCGCGGCGCCCGGACCGGGCGACGACGGGAGCGCCGGCTCCCCCTGGAGTGTTTCAGCGTAGAGCCCCCGATAGTCCTTCGCGAGCCAGGTGCCGATACGCCGGATTCGCGGGCGCCCGAGGAACAGCTGGAGGAATCCCTTGATCCATCCCTCCGACATGTTCTGCACCCAGAGAGGAGAGCGTTGCGGATCGGTCGACCAGTACAGGACGAACGCGCGGCCCACGACGCGTATGGGATCGAGCTCGTTGCTGTAGCGGCTGTCCTGGCTGTTGTTTCGATTGTCCCCCATCATGAAGAGCGCCTTCGGGGAGATCTTCAGCGGGCCGTAGTCGTCTCGCGGGTTACCGCCGCGGACGAACTTCAGCGCCTTGTACGGTTCCTGAATCGGACGCCCATTGATGTACACGTCGTTCGACTTCAGCTCGATGGTCTCGCCACCGACCGCAATGCAGCGCTTGATGTAGTCACGGCTCGTCAGCGGATCCTTGAATACGATGATGTCTCCGCGGCGAGGTTCGCGGAACCCCGGCAGGCGCCACCGTGTTCCGGGAACTCTGGCTCCGTACGTGATCTTGTCCACGAGCAGAAAGTCGCCGATGAGGAGCGTGTCCTCCATGGATCCGGAAGGAATCCGAAACGCCTGCACGATGAAGGTCCGGATGACCAACGCGATCAGCAGGGCGTAGATCAACGTCTTCAGCGTCTCGTGGCCGCCGGAACGCTTGGGCGGCTTGGACGGTTTGGGCGCCGTCCCCGGTCGAACGGTTCCGGTGCGGCGAGCGCGTGTCTTTGTCTTGGCCATGGTTCCTCAGTGTCGGTGCGGTGCGCTTTGTCTTGCTTCCTCTAGAACCGGACCCCGAATTCCAGGGAAGTTCCGTCCTCGGCTACTCCGGCGAAGAGCTCCCGCCCTTCTTCGAGATCTTTCTCGAAGTCCCCCAGGTACGCATCGACGTAGGCGTCGATCGCTCCGTAGAAGCTCGCCACAATCCCCCAAAAAAACAAGTCCCGGCGACGACCGTAGTGATCCTCCGCCGCCGCCTCCGCCACTTCCATCCGTCCGGGATCGGTTTCTCCCGCCGCGATTCGATCCCACTCCCGCGCTGCTCTCGTCTCCTGAATCACCCTCGTCAGGAGATATGTCTCGAACGTGAAGAGAACCGCCGCCTTCTTGTACTTCCCGTTCGTGACCTGCCCCCACGCCGGGAAGACCGCGCTTCGAACCGCTCGTCGGAACGGCGAGGGACCCTCCCAGTCGTCCGCCCGGGCGTCACGCGGGACCGCCGTCGTGCAGAGAGCCGCCGCCACGAGCACCAGCAGACCTTGGCGGGAATGTGTGGGAATCGAACCCACCTCGGATGGTATCAGCACCCGACGGAAGGATTTGAAGTCCTCGAGGTTCACCAGAACCTACCCATTCCCTCGGTCCAACGCCACGACTTCGATCTCCACCTTCGCACTCAGCGGCAACTGCTTCACCGCGACCGTCGAACGCGCCGGCGGTTGTCCGGAGAAGTACTCCGCGTAGACCTCGTTCATCTCCGCGAAATCCGCCATGTCCGTGAGAAAGACCGTCGTCTTGACGACACGGGACAGGTCCGTCCCGGCGGCTTCCAGTACGGCGCTGACGTTATCCAGCACCTGGCGGGTCTGCTCGGAGACCCCGCCCGGCGCCAGCTCCGTGGTTCCGGGAATCAGGGGAACCTGCCCGGCGGTAAAGACGAAGCCCGCCGCGCGAATGGCCTGATGGTACGGGCCAATCGCCGCCGGGGCAGCTGAGGTCGAGACTACCGTTCGATCCATCGGACGTCCTTCGGAAAATGGCCTGCCACGCGCGCCCGCCCTGGACCCTGGCGTCCTGGCCGCCGGCGGGATGCCGGATCTCGGCCTCGGGACCGCTACTCGACCGTGACGCTCTTGGCCAGGTTGCGTGGCTGATCCACGTCGCAGCCCCGCAGAACGGCAATATGGTACGCCAGAAGCTGAAGGGGAATCACCGACAGAATCGGCATGAGGCAGGGCAGGGTCTTGGGGATGTGAATGACGTGGTCGACCTTCTCGCCGATCTCCTCGTCTCCGTCGGTGGCGATGGCGATGACACGCCCGCTCCGGGCCCGCACTTCTTCGATGTTCCCCACGACCTTCTCGTAGGCACGATCCTTCGGCGCGATGAAGACCACCGGCATGTTCTTGTCGATCAAGGCAATCGGACCGTGCTTCATCTCGGCCGCCGGATATCCCTCGGCGTGGATGTAGCTGATCTCTTTCAGCTTCAACGCTCCCTCTAGCGCGACCGGAAAATTGTAGCCGCGGCCGAGGTACAGGAAATTGTCGTGTTCCTTGTAGATCTCGGCGAGCTCGAGGATGGCATCGCTCTGACCGAGGATGCGTTGGATCTTCGCCGGCAGGGTGTGCATCTCGTCGATGAATTCCTTGCCGTGCTCGCGATCCATCTCGCGCACGCGCCCGAACGCGAGCGTCAACAGCGCGAGAACCGTGATCTGCGCGGTGAACGCCTTCGTCGAAGCGACACCGATCTCCGGTCCGGCGTGCGAGTACACGCCGCCGTCCGATTCGCGCGCGATGGTGGATCCGACCACGTTGCAGATACCCAGCGCACGGGAGCCCTTCATCTTCGCCTCTCGCATCGCCCACAACGTGTCCATGGTCTCGCCCGACTGACTGATCGCGATTGCGAGCGTCTTCGGCGTGACGATGGGGTTCCGGTACCGGAACTCCGAAGCGTACTCCACCTCCACCGGGATCCGAGCGACTTCCTCGAGCATGTACTCACCGATCAAGCCGGCGTGCCACGACGTGCCGCACGCCGTGATGATGATCCGCTCGGTGTCGCGGAGCTCTTCGTCGCGCATGTCTATTCCGCCGAGGTGCGCGCTCATCGCTTCCTCGTCGAACCGGCCGCGCATCGCGTTGCAAACCGTGTCCGGCTGCTCGAGGATTTCCTTCAGCATGAAGTGCGGGTAGCCGGCCTTCTCGATAGAGCTGAGCTCCCAGTCGATCTCCGTGATGTCCTTCGTGACCCGGACGTTGTCGAGGCTGGTGGTGCGGAACCGGTCCCGCTCGACCACGGCCATCTCGTGATCGTCGAGGTAGATGACCTGGCGCGTGTGATGGAGGATCGCGGCCACATCCGACGCGACGAAGTTCTGATTCTCTCCGATACCGAGGACGAGCGGGCTTCCGTTGCGCGCCACGACGATCTTGTCGGGCTCTTCCGAGCAGACGACCGCCAACCCGTACGTCCCCTCGACGCGCTTGAGCGCCAACCGCACCGCGTCCTCGAGATCCCCCGCGTAGAAGTGACCGATCAGCTGAGCCAGCACTTCCGTATCGGTGTCGGTCCTGAGCTGCGCGCCGGACTCTTCGAGCTGGCGCTTCAGGAAGCGGTAGTTCTCGATGATGCCGTTGTGGGCGATGGAGATCGTGTCTTCGGTGTCGCCGTGGGGGTGCGCATTCACGGTGGTCGGCGCGCCGTGCGTGGCCCACCGTGTGTGAGCGATCCCCACGTTGCCCTCGATCCTCCCATTGGCGGCGACGAGCGACTCCAGCGCGGAGATCTTCCCCGCCGTCTTCTGCGTGTAGATCTTCCCGTTCGCGACGACGCTGATTCCGGCTGAATCGTAGCCCCGGTACTCAAGCCGCTTCAGACCTTCGATCAGGATCGGAAGGATAGGCTGCGAGCCGATGTATCCGACGATTCCGCACATGGGATGTGGTCTCCTCAGTCGCTTTCCCCCCCCCGCGTCGATCACGAGCGAGAGGGCTGTTTCAATCTGTCGCGATACTACACTTTCGGCGCGGCGGCGGCTTGAGCCACCAGTCGCCGGGTCTTTCGGACCATCTCGTCCACCGAATCGGCGGTCCGACCCTCGGCGAGGAGCCGGAGAATGGGCTCCGTATTGGACTTCCGCACGTGGACCCATCCGCCGTCGAGGAGGAGTTTCAGGCCATCCGTCCGGTCCACGACGGCTCCCGGGAAGCCGCTCTCCAGCCCTTCCAACACTTGATCGACCGAAATCCCCTTGATCTCCAACTTCTCCTTCCTCATCACGGTGGCCGGGATCCGGCCAGCCAGCTCCGAGGTCTTGGCCCCCTCCCGGGCCAGGGCGGTCACCCACAGGGCCATTCCGAGGAGACCGTCGCGGCCAGGGTTCACGGCGGGGACGATCACGCCGCCGTTGCCCTCCCCGCCGATCCGTGCGCCGATTTCCAGCATCCGCTCGGTCACGTTCACCTCGCCGACCGGCGTTCGATGCACGCTCGCGCCGTGGCGGGCCGCGACGTCATCGATCGCCATCGTCGTCGAGACGTTCACGACCACGTCTCCCCCCACCTGTGGCAGGACGGTGTCCACGACGACCGCGAGGGTGACCTCTTCTCCGATCGGGCGCCCGGTCTCGTCGACCACCGCCACCCGGTCCGCATCCGGATCGAGCGCGAACCCGATGTCGGCGCCGGCCGCCGGAACGGCTGCCGCGAGCTCGCCGAGGTTCTCCGGGACGGGTTCGGGATTCCTCGGGAACCGCCCCGTGGGCTCCCGGTGGAGCCACGTCGCTTTCAGCCCGAGGCGCTCGCACAGGATCCCGGCGATCTCGCCCCCCGCTCCCGCCACACAGTCCACGACAGCGTGGAGCCGCGCCGCCGCGACCCGCTCGCGGTCGACGAGAGGAGAAGCGAGAATCTCGTCGACATGAACCCCGGAGAGATCGGACCGGGCGGAGCGGGACCCGAGCCGGTCCCAGACCTGCCACGACGGAGGCCCACCGTGAATCCGCGCCTCGAGCTCGGTGGCTTCCGCTTTCGTCAGGAAGATCCCGCGGCTCGACAGCAGCTTGAGCGCGTTCCAGGCGGCGGGGTTGTGGGAGGCCGAGATCTGAATGCCACCGACGGCCGCGAGCTTGCGGACGGCCACCTCGACCGTCGGGGTGGAGACGATTCCGAGGTCGACGACGTCACAGCCGACGCCCAGAAGCCCGGAGGTCACCGCCGCCATCGCCATCTCGCCGGAAACCCGGGAATCGCGCCCCACGACGACGAGCCCGCGCCCCGCCCACCCGCCGAAGTGGCCGGCGAGTCCGGCCAGGACGCCCGGATCGAGTCCCTTCCCGACGATCCCCCGCGCTCCCGAGACCGAGAAGATCAATCCTTCCAAGGCGGGCTCCCGGACGGGCACGAGACCCTGAGGTCTCGGCCGCGTAGATCGAGCCGAGTCAGCGGAGGGAGTGGAGCTGGTGAGCGGAGTCGAACCGCTGACCTACGCATTACGAGTGCGTTGCTCTACCAACTGAGCTACACCAGCCCACAACGATGGACCGCAACTGGGATGCACCCGGGTGGTGAGCCGGCCCAGAATCGAACTGGGGACACCAGGATTTTCAGTCCTGTGCTCTACCGACTGAGCTACCGGCTCGTCCTCCCGGAATCCGGAGCATTCCCGAGGCGGAGGACATTGCAGGTTAGGCGAGGTCCCTGTCACTGTCAATCCTGCCCCCGGTCGCCGTGACCGTCAGGTAGCCGCGCTTCGATACCCATCCGGACGGGCGAGGTGCCACTGCCACGCGCTCTCGATGATCCCCTTCAAGTCACCGCGTTGCGGATTCCAGCCGAGGATCTCGCGGGCACGTTTCGATGACGCGACGAGACTTGGCGGATCGCCCGGCCGGCGAGGGGCGACCCGTGAGCGAATCGACTTTCCGGTGACCGCCTCGGACACCTGGATCACTTCCCGCACGGAAAACCCCGCGCCGTTGCCCAGGTTGAACGGGCCCTCGATTCCACGTTCCATCGCCCGCATCGCGTCGAGATGCGCGTCGGCGAGATCCCGGATGTGAATGTAGTCGCGGACGCAGGTGCCGTCGGGCGTCGGATAGTCGTCCCCGAAGATCTGGACTTCCCCGCCCTCGGCGGCCGCCTTGAGCACGAGCGGGATCAGGTGGGTCTCCGGATCATGGTCCTCGCCACGTTCCTCGGAGGCCGCGCCGGCTGCGTTGAAATAGCGCAGTGCGATCCACTTGAGTCCCTTCAGCCGCGAGTACCAGGCGAGGACACTCTCGAAGAGGAGCTTCGACGCTCCGTACGAGTTCGTCGGTTCGGTCGGAAAGTCCTCGGTGATGGGGATCGTCTCGGGATCGCCGTAAGTCGCCGCGGTCGACGAGAAGACGATGCGGTCGACGCCGAGCGGCATCGTCTCCTCGAGCAGGTTGACGCCCGCGGACAAGTTGTTCTCGAAGTACTTGCCGGGATTCTCCATCGACTCGCCGACCAGACAGGACGCGGCGAGATGCATCACTGCCTCGAACGAGCGACCCGCGAGAGCCCCGCGCAGCGCCGCGCGGTCTCGCAGATCGACTTCGACGAAGCTAGCGGCGGCCGGGATGGCGTCACGATGGCCTTCGCTCAGGTCATCGAGCACGGTCGTTTCGTGACCCTCGGCGAGGAGACGCTCGGTGACCACGCTGCCGATGTAGCCCGCGCCGCCCGTGACCAGCACCTTCATGTCCCGCTCCCTCCCGACCCGGAAACGACCCCAGACGTGAGCCGGCGCATCTCACCGGTTTCCGTGTTCAGCGTCGGGGCACGTTAGCGACGCCGAAGCTCGATTGTCAATCACAGGCTCCCCAAACGTCCATTTGGCACGGATTTCCGTCACTGGCACAGTTCGCGCAAGACTCGGCGTTCTTGACTTCCCGAAGAACAGTTTGATAGGCTCTTCCTTGCTTGATGACACCGGATCGTCCCGGGTGGGCGGCTTCTTTCGGGCCGAATCCCACCCAGAGTTGCATCCAGACAGGACAACTTGCCGGGCATAATGGTCTACCTAACCAAGGACCGCAGCTTCACCAAAGACATCGCCGAACGGCACGGTGTGGGGTCCATGCAGCACTCGGTCGCCCGCATCTACGGTCGTCCCGATGACATGGTCGAATGCGATCCCATGCAGACCTGGTATTACTACCATGAACGAGTCGCTTTCGTTTTCGAGAGCGACAAAATCTCCAGAATCACGGAGCTGAAGTCCTTCTAGCGAGCGACCCGGCTTCGCCCGGAGTCTCTCGCCACCCCAAGGACACCCCATCGAAGGAAGCCGGGCCCAGAGGTTAGGTCCCGGCTTCCTTCTTCTTGGTCGCGAATCGAACGCCGGCCGGCCCAGGGTGAAGCGCGGCCCTTCTCGGTGACCGGACGCACGGGACCGGCTACGATCGACCCTCCATGAATCCAGTGCGGTGGCCACCTCTTCTTTTCGCGGTGATTTCGATCGCGCTTCTCGCCGACGTTTCGTTGACGGGTCGCGCGTACGTCCTCCGCGACATCGTGACCTTCTTTCACCCCTGGCAGCACGCGGTCCGGGAATCCATCCGGAGCGGCCACCTACCGTTGTGGAACCACCATACGCTCTGCGGCGTACCGCTCCTGGCCAACCTGCAAAGCGGGTTCTTCTACCCGCCGAACTGGCTCTACTGGTTTCATCCGTTCGACCGGGCGCTCACCATCGGCATGGTCTTGCACCTCTCGATCGCCGGGGTGCTGATGCACGGGTTCCTACGGCGCGTCGGGGCCGGGGAGGCCGCCGCGTTCTTCGGGGGAGCATCGTTCGCGTGGGGAACGTGGTCGATGGCGCATCTCGAGTTCCCGATGAAACTGGGTTCGGCGGTGTGGCTGCCTTTGGTGTGGAGCGGGATTTGGGAGGCGACGAGCCGCGGACGGGCACGCGGCATCGCGTGGGTCGCCGTGGCCGTCGCGCTCTCGATCTTCGCCGGCTACCCGCAGATCACGCTCTTCGGCTTGATCTCGGGCGGCCTCCTCTGGCTCGTGTCGCTACCGAGCGCCGTGCGCACGGAGGGATCACGGTCGAACCGCGTCGTCCGCCTCGCCGGCGCACCGATCGCAGTCGCGCTCGGTGGATTGCTCGCCGCCGTGCAGCTCGCGCCCGCGGCGGAAATGACGGCTCTGTCATCGAAGGCCGTACCGTACGAGGCCGCGGTTGCGCTCACGCGCTCCTTGCCGCCCCGAACCCTGCTCGGTCTCCTGGATCCGTTTCTCTTCGGCTTCCCGGGGATCGATCGGTTCTGGGGCGGCGAAATCGTCGAGTTCGCGTTCGGCACGTTCTACCCCGGCGGGCTCGCGGTCC
>JALGZO010000041.1 GCA_025774865.1 bacterium
CTCGAGTCGGACCACCCACTCCCCCGACGTCTCCGGCGCATCGAACGTCACCGTGTACGGACGACCCCCGGGCTCCACGAGGTTCGGGCTCCGGCACCACGCATTCTGTTCGGACTCCGCCCCCGCTCCGGGCGCCGCGACGATCACTCGAACCCTCCGCCGAGGCACGAGGTCCACGACGGCCCGCTCCACATGCGGCCACAGCTCCAGCGTCACGCTCTGCCCGGGAGCCACCGCCGACGGTCCGGCAAGCGACATCGTCACGTTCGAGCCGAAGGGATCGAAGGTGCGCCGGCCGGGCTCTGGCAGCGTGAGGATCCTCAGGGAGGCGCCGTCGTAGACCGTCGCGAGGGCGCCGTCCGCGACCGCGGCGTCGAGTCGCCGCAGCAGAACGGGCGTGACCTTCTCTTCGTTGACCAGCACGTGCGTGGCGCCGGTCGCCGCGATCGCGTCGAGCGCGCTCCGTTGCGGGAAGACGTCAGTGGCGTTGCGAAGGCTGAAGAAGAGCGGCGGACAGGTGCTCTGGTATCCGCCGATCATCCCGCGCCGGTGGAACGTCTGCAGGTAGTCGGGAATCGCGTGATTCGCGCGGCCGTGGAAGGGAATGAAGAAGAGAGTCGCCTCTTCGGGAAGCGCGCGAATCGGATCGACCGCCGAGGAATCGGGCACGGGAAACCGGTCCGAACGCACGGGGTGAACAGTCGCGAGAACCGCGACTACCGCTACCGAGGCGAGCGCGACTCCGGCCGAACTGGCCCGTGACGGCCACCGCCGCGCGACGAGCGCGGTCATCCACGGAATCGCGTAGGCCGCCGCCGCCGTGAGGAAGAGCGCCGCGATCGTGTGCATGCGAAGGGGCGCCCGCACGCTGGCATAGATCGGCATGATCTTCGTCAGGAAGTAGTAGGGCAAGCGCACGAATTCGTCGTCCGTTCGCCAGAAGGGGCCGAGCGAGAGGACCATCATGAAGAGACCGAGTGCGGCGATACCGGCGAAACGAGCCCGGCGAACCCGCCCGATCCCCGCCGTGACGAGGGCCACGCCCACCAGTACCCACACGACCGGACCGGGTGAGATTGCCCCGAAGTACTCGCTCAGCTCGGCTCGGTGCCGGAAGGTCATCATGAGGGACGGTGACGGATCCAAGTGGCGGTGCACCTCGGTGTAGACCCGAGCCCAGGGAATCAGAAGCACGACTTCCGCCACGACGATCACGAAGATCTGTGTGAGCGTGCGACGGGATACCGTAAACCGTCTTGCCGCCCAGCTCGCGAGCGCCCAGAGCCCAAGGGCGAGCGACACGTGGATCGTCATCTGAACGCTGGAGAGGAACTGGAGGTAGAGGGACGCTCCGCCGAGGAAGGCCCACCGCCATTGCCGCGTGTCGAGCCAGCGTACGTACGCCCAGACGGCGAGCGCGCACCACATGATCGACATGTTGTTCGGCTCGAAGATGCGCTCCATGCGACTCGGCTGGAACGCCCACGCCACCCCGGCCACCAGTCCTGCGCCGGCCGAACCGGTCACGGCGCGTACGAATCCCGCACAGAAGACCGCGCAAAGCACGTAGCTCACGAGCACGACGAAGTTCGCCGCGAGGATTTCCTGCCCGAACAGCGCGAGCGGCCAGCCCATGAGCGTCAGCGCCAACATGTTGTCGCCGAACGCGAGTCCGTGCTCGAAGGGAAGCATCGTCGGGACATCGACGAGACCCGCCGGATCACCCGACGCGAGGGCGCTCCACTGCCACCGGTAGACGCGCAGGTGGTGGAGGTTGTCCAGGCTGTAGCCGAGAAGATCCGTCGTGAGATACGGCCAGTGGTGACGGAAGAACCAGAGCGCGAGCGCGAACGCCCCGACGAATACGCCGAAGAACCTGGCGATTTCGGAGCGGACCCCTCCTGTCACCTGACGCTCAGCGATCCACGGCGACGAGCCGCCCGCTTCGCGAGACGTACGCGATGACCGAATCGCTCCAACCGTCACCGTGATCGACCTGGAACTCGTACGCGTGAAACGGCCCCGACGCTTCCGCGAGCGGAATTTCGAGCCGTTCGACGGTTTGCCAGTCCGTGCGTTCGCCCTGTCGACTTCGGCCTTCGTCGACGGCCACGTCCCGCAGACGATAGCGCGTCTTGTCCGGCGACCAGAGGTTCCGCTCCAGACCGAGATCACGCCCGACGACGTGGCCGGCCTCGACCCGGAAGAAGTCGATGGGCGGAACTCGCGAAAACCACGCCCGGACGATGACGTCGCGTCGCTTCGCCAGCACCCGGGCCACGTGCTCGGTCGCGGCGGAATCGCGGTACTTGGCCGTCTCACAAATGGCGTGCAGCTGCTCGTCAGTGAAGGCCGCGACGATCTTCGCCGCCCAGTAGCCGTCGCGGTCCGTCATTCCGGCAAACGCCGTGTTCGGCGTGAGCGGCTTGAATCCCTTCGGATTGTAGTGCTCGATTCCCCAGTAGCCGACCTCGGCCAAATCCGCCGGGCGCTCGATCCTCCGCCAGTCGTCCTCGTGGAGACCCACCGTGAGGAGTCGAGCGAACGTCTGCGGCGCGTCGAAGCCGAACTCCCAGCCGTACATCGGCGTCGGCCCGCGCGCACCCGCTCCGAGCGTGCTCGCGAAGTCGATCAGGTAGTGGCGGACGAACCGACGACCGTCCTCCTCCACGTACATGTCGAGCGAGTTGTGCTGCTTCGAGTCGAAGTGATTGAGCCAGGCCGCGAACACGCGAAGGCCGCGCAGCTCGCGCCGGTTCTCGTGATTGACGTGATCGTTCGGATCGTCCTTGCGGCGCTTCCGGTAGTTGAAGGGCCCGATCGGCGTCCCCGTCAGGAACTTGCTGGAGATCGCGAGGTACTCGCCGGAGGACACCTGCTCGACGCGCGCGAGGATCGCGTCCAGATCCCCTTCGGTCATCTCGCGCTTCACGCCCTTCTCTTTGATCTTCACGCCTTCGCCGAGAACGAGGTCCTCACGCCGGAACGTCACGACCACATCCTCCGGAACGTTGTAGCCGGCGGCCCAGAGGATCCGCGCCGAGATCGCGCCGGGTCCCGTGGTCAGCCCGGGGAATCCCTGCGGGTCGAACTTGATGAGATACGCGTCGCCCTTCGCGTCCCGGACGTTGAAACCGGGCGTCACGCCTTCCGTCTTGGCGCTGAAGATCGTCCACGGGCCCGAGCCGTCGGGGCCGTTCCCCTCACCCGGGCCGCGCGCCGCCGCATCCACCGACATCGGGAAGAAGCCGATTCGATTCGTGAACCACGTGGAGTTCGGAACCTCGTCCAGTGCGTTCACGTTCGCGGCGGGGCGCACGTGATCGCCGCCGAAGAGCGTCCCGATCCGCCGCGTCAGCGCCGACGGGCTCGCGTTCCGGCCCACCGGAAGAACGAAGGTCGTGTGGATCTGGTCGCGAAGCAGGTTCGGCTCGCGCTCGGCGGGCTGCGGGATGTCGCGACGGTCGTCGTCCCACCAGACCGGCGGCGCATCCGTCAGCGGCTCGGCCGCGACCACCGCTCCGGCGGCGGCCACGAGCGACACCACCGCGACCGTGAACCTGTGGAGTCGGTGACGCATCGTCATCGCTCCGGCACCGGGACCTGGCCGTTCAGAAGCCCGCCCCGCTCGAACTGGAAGATCTGGTCGCCGCGCAGCCGGATCAGGAAGTCCTCCTCGCTCCACGCGAACTCCAG
>JALGZO010000042.1 GCA_025774865.1 bacterium
CTCGTCGAGCCTCTCCGATCTGCTGAGCCAGTCGCACGCGGTGCTGGAGACCGCGATTCGCGCCCATCCTGAGCAGTGGGTCTGGTACCACCGGCGGTGGAAGTCGGCCCCGCCGAAGCTCGACGACTTGAGGAAATTCTCGAGAAAATCAGCGTATCTTCCATCTTTTCAAAGCTCAAGGAGGCGCGTGTTCGCCCGATGAAACGAGAGAGGATCTCGGCTCTGGCCGCGTGGGCCGTCCTGGCCGGGGTCGCGGCCGGCGGGTGTGGGCCCCGAGAGGGAAATCCCACGTCGATGGATCCGCCGAGCGGGACTCCGAGCGAGGGGATGACGGGCATCAGCCTCCACAACATCCGCGTGGGGGACACGCGTTGGGTTCTCCAGGCGGACACCGCGTCGGTGTTCCGTGAGAAGAAACGGGTCGTGGCGGAGGTCGTCCGGATCGATTTCTTCGAGGGGGACGAGCACGTCTCGAAGCTGACCGCGGACCAGGGGATTCTGCTGCAGGCCACGGACGACCTCGAGGCCCGCGGCAATGTCCGGGTCGTCACGGACGATGGTGCCATCCTGACGACGCGGGTGCTCTTCTGGGATCACCAGCGCGCGAAGATCCATACGGACGAGTTCGTACGGATCACCCGTGACGACGACGTGCTGACTGGAGTGGGGATGGAGGCGGATCCGGGCCTCGACCGGATCGAGATCAAGGAGGAAGTCCGCGGCGAGACCCGCGGCGATCCCGACGGGCTCCTGGACGAGTCCGGAGGGGAGAGGAGGTGACGGCGACGACGAGGACGACGACGGCTCAGGGCGTCCTGTCGGGCACAGGGCTCGTGAAGAGCTACCGTCGCCATCGGGTCGTGGACGAAGTGGACGTCGAAGTCCGCTGCGGTGAGATCGTGGGGCTCCTGGGCCCGAACGGTGCCGGGAAGACGACGACGTTCTACATGATGACCGGGCTCGTTCCGCCCGATGCGGGGGTCGTCGCGATCGACGGCCAGGAAGTCACCCGGCTCCCGATGTACCTGCACGCACGCAAGGGAGTCGGTTATCTTCCTCAGGAGGCCTCGATCTTCAGGGGGCTCACGGTCCGGCAGAACATCATGGCGATCCTCGAGACGACGAAGGCGAGCCAGGAGGAGTGCAAGCAGCGTCTCGAAGAGCTGCTCGAGGAGCTTCGGATCACTCATGTCGCCGAGCAAAAGGCTTTCACGCTGTCGGGAGGAGAACGTCGTCGGGTCGAAATCGCGAGAGCGCTGGTCACCGAGCCGTCGTTCTTGCTCTTGGATGAGCCGTTCGCCGGCATCGACCCGATCGCGGTAGGAGACATTCAGGAGATCATCGCTCGGCTCCGGAGTCGAGGCCTGGGCATCCTGATCACGGACCACAACGTCCGGGAGACTTTGCACATCACGAATCGCGCGTACATTTTGTTCAAGGGGCGGGTTCTGATCTCGGGGACGGCCGCGGAGCTCGCGGAGAACCCCGAAGCGCGCGCCATCTACCTGGGTGAGCGGTTCACGCTCTAGGGGCTGAAGCGGAAGGAAACATGGAACTCGGACTGCGGCTCTCACAGAAGCAGACGCTCAAACTGGTCATGACTCCGCGGCTCCAGCAGGCGCTGAAGCTCCTGCAGATGCCGTCGTTGGAGTTGTCCCAGCACATCGAGCAGGAGCTTCTGACGAACCCGTTGCTCGAGGTGGACGAGGAGACGCCGGAAGCAGCGTCGGAAGGCGCTTCCGCCGACGCGCCGGCGGAACGCCAGGACGAAGCGAGCTCGCCCGATGAGACGGAGTTCAAGACGGAGCAAGACATCAACTGGAGCGACTACTTCGACGACGGGTTCGAGTACGCCGACGGCGCTCGGGCGGAACGAGAGGACACCGAGTTCTTCGAGCGAACCCCGGTGGGCCGTACCACCTTGCTCGACGATCTCACGGAACAGCTTCATCTGCTCGACCTCGACGAGGAGACGGCGCAAATCGCCGAGTACCTGCTCGGCTGCCTCGACGACGCCGGCTTCCTCGTGGTTCCGCTGGAGGAAGTCGCAACGGAGCTCGCGAAGTCGATCGAGTCCGTGGAAGCGGCGTTGAAAAAGGTGCAGCAGCTCGATCCACCCGGCATCGGGGCCCGCGATCTGCCCGAGAGCCTGCTCATCCAGCTCCGGCTGCTCGAACGCATGGACAGTCTCGCGGCTCGAATCGTCGCGGACCACTTCGCCGAGTTCAAACAGAAGCAGTATCAGGACATTGCGAGGGCCCTGAAGGTGTCGCCGCACGACATTCAGGAGGCCGCGCGCGAGATCGCCACGCTCAACCCGCGACCCGGCGCCCAGCTCGCGCTCGAGGACGCACCGTACGTCGTTCCCGATCTCGTGCTGGAGAAGGTGGACGGCGCCTACGTCGTTTCCCTCTCCGATGGAAGCGTTCCGAGGCTCCGGGTCAGCCGGAAGTACCGGGAGATTCTCCAGCGTGGACCGGAGAAGCGTCCGGAGTCGCCGGGGGCCGCAGCGGGATCGGAGGAGAGTCTCGCGGACGCGGCGGCGCGGACCGCCGCGAGCAATGGACAGGTGGAGACGCGTGCATCCACCCGGAACGACGAGCTGAAGTTCGTCCAGGAGAAGCTGAAGTCCGCGAACTGGCTCATCCAGACCATCGAGCAGCGCCGCCGCACCATGATCAAGGTCATGGAGAGCATCGTGGAGGCGCAGATCGACTTCTTCGAGAAGGGGCCACATGCGCTCCATCCCCTTACGCTGCAGGACGTCGCCGAGAAGATCGGGATGCACGAGTCGACGGTCAGCCGCGTCACGACCAACAAGTACGCGCAGACCCCGCGGGGGGTGTTCCCGCTGAAGTACTTCTTCTCGAGCGGTCTGGATACGGAGTCGGGCCAGTCGGTCTCGTCGAAGATGGCGATGGAACGAATCAGGGAGCTCATCGAGAAGGAAGACAAGATGAAGCCGCTCTCCGATCAGAAGATCGCGGAGCTCCTCAGAAAGGAAGGCCTGATCGTCGCGCGGCGGACTGTGGCCAAGTACCGTGAGAGAATCGGTATTCTGTCGGCCCGGTTCCGCAAGGAGTTCTGATTCCATCCGTGGAGGAATACCGATGAAGGTCTCCGTCACTGCCCGGCACTTTGATCTCACCCCTCAGCTCCGGGAGCACGCGGAAGCGCGCCTCGATCGTTTCGGAAAGTTCACGAGTGGATTGGTCAGCGCGCACGTGGTGCTCGAGATCGAGAAATACCGTCAGATCGCCGAAGTGTCGGTCCATAGTCGTCAGGGCGACTACACCGGGAAGGCGGAGTCGGGCGAGATGACCGTTTCCATCGACGGCGCGTGCGACAAGGTAGAGCGCCAGATCCGGCGCAGGATGGACAAGAAACGTGCCCAGGCCCACAACGGTGATTCACGGGAGGGTGTTCCGATGGGTGAGACTCGGATCGAAAGCGAGCGCCGGATCCGCGAGATGATGACCCTGGAAGAGGCGACGGGTCGGATCGAAGACGGAGAGGAGCTCGTGGTGTTCGCCGACACCGACAGCGGCGCCACTCGGATCGTCTACCGCCGGGCTGACGGATCCGTCAAGCTCATCGAAGTGGCCGGGTAAGAGCGCGCGAGGTCCGGAGAGCGAGTGCGGGGAATCTCGGCAGCCCAACTTTTCGAAGAGAAGCGCGACGAGCTGGACCTCGAGTTCATCGTCGAGGCACCGAACGCGAAGCTCCCGATCACGGTGAGCGACGTGAATCGGCCCGGCCTCGCGCTCGCCGGCTTCACGCAAAACTTCCTCTACGAGCGGATCCAGATCCTCGGCGAGACGGAGATGCTCTACCTCGATACCCTCTCGAAACCCCAGCGACGAAAGGCGATCGATCGGCTCTTCGAACAGGATCTGCCCTGCCTGATCGTGTCGAAGGGTCTGCCCGTCGATCCGCGTGTACTCGAGCATTGCGAGGAGAAGCACGTGCCGGTCATGCGCACGCGCATGTCCACGACACCGTTCATCCATCAGCTGACGGCGCACCTGAACGAGGTGTTCGCACCTCGCATGACGCTGCACGGGTCGCTGGTGGACGTGTACGGCGTGGGTCTCCTGTTCACCGGGGAAAGCGGCATCGGGAAGAGCGAGACGGCGCTGGATCTCGTCGAGCGGGGCCACCGACTCGTCGCGGACGACATCGTCATCGTGAGCCGACGTTCTCCTGCCTTTCTGGTGGGAAGTGCGAACGAACTCGTGGGGCATCGCATGGAGATCCGCGGGGTCGGTATCATCGATGTCCGAGAGATGTTCGGGATCCGCGCCACGCGCGTGCGCAAGAGAATCGAGGTGGAGGTTCGGCTCGTGCCCTGGGACCCCGAGGCCCCCTACGAGCGGCTGGGGCTGGAAGAACGGACGACTTCGGTGCTCGGTGTGCGCGTCCCCTACGTGACGATCCCCCTCGTGCCGGGCAAGAACGTGTCGGTGCTCGCGGAGGTGGTCGCCATGAACCACCTCGTCAAGTCGACGGGGCGAAACCCCGCCGCCGCTCTGGACGCGCGACTCAAGGAGCTGATGCAGCAGGATCGTTCGGCGTCGGCAGTCGGTGATGTAGAGGATACCGAATGATCGTCGGGACGGGCTCGTGATCCGGAAGGTCGTTCGGCTCCCGAACAAACTGGGACTGCACATGCGGGCCGCGAATATCTTCGTGGACTCCGCCAGCCGTTTCGCGTCCGCGATTCAGGTCGGACGGGGAGAGGTCATCGTGAACGGCAAGAGCATCATGGGTCTCATGATGCTGGCGGCCGGATGCGGCACCGAGCTCGTCATCGAGACCGAAGGCTCCGACGAGCAAGCGGCGATGAGCGAGCTACTGGAGCTCGTGCGCACCGGATTCGGGGAGGAGATGGCCGAAGAACCGGAGGACGTTCCGTGACGGAGAAGCCGGAGGTGATGGGGACGAAGGCGCTCCGGGGTGATGCGTCCGACATGATGGCGCGGGTCCTCGATTTCCCGCGTCAGCTCCGCCAGGCGTGGGCGCTGGCCGAAGAGGGCCCCGACCTGATGCGAGGGACCAGACCCGATCGAGTGTACGTCGTGGGAATGGGCGGGAGCGCGATCGGCGGCGATTTCGTGAGAGCGGTCGCCGAGACCTGCTCTCTCGTTCCGGTGGAGGTCGTTCGCGGTTACGAGCTCCCAGCCGCCGCGACTTCCTCGTCGTTCGCGTTCTTCGTCAGCTACTCGGGGGAGACGGAAGAGACGCTTGCCGCTTGGGATGAGGCGACGCGGTGCGAGCTGCCGCGCGCGGTCGTCACGTCGGGCGGTGAGCTCGCCCGGCGGGCGGAGCGGGACGGCCTGCCGTGCCTGAGGATCCCCGGAGGATCTCCGCCGCGGTCGGCGCTCGGATGGACGTCCGTTCCGGTCTTCCGCGCGCTCGGCGCTCAGGGTCTTCTGCCATTCGGGGCGGGGGACGTCGATGAAGCGGCGGCCGCGTCCGAGGCGGTGATCGGATCCGCCGGGCCGGACGCGCTCGAGACCAACCCGCTCCGTCGGTGGGCGGAAGCGGCCGCGGGCCGACTGCCCATTGTCTACGCACCGGCCGCGCGTTACTCGGCGGCGGCCGTCCGATGGGCCGGTCAGCTGAACGAAAACGGAAAGTCGCTCGCGCACGTGGCGCTCTTGCCGGAGCAGAATCACAACGAAATCGTCGGCTGGGAGGAGGCGTCCCCGGCGCGAGCGCTCGCCGAAGTAGCGTTTCTCGAGGACGAGCTCGTACACACCCGGGTTCGACAGCGAATGGACATTCTCGCCCGCCTCATCGCTCGGGCCGGAGCCCGGGTGACTCGGTTCCTGCCGATGGGCTCGGGGCTCATCGCGCGTCTCTACTCGTTCGCCACGATGGGCGACCTCGCGAGCCTGTACGTCGCAGCGGCGAGAGGCGTCGATCCCACGCCGGTCGCGAGCATCGACCGGCTGAAGGAAGAGCTCTCTCAGTGAGCGTCAGCCGGGGGACCGTCGAACGCGTCAGCGCAGCGCAGGCGAGCTACAATTCCCTTGGCGAGCCGAGCAGCGACGGCGGGCGAAGGGGTCTCCGACCCGCTGCCGCTCGGAGCCAAACAACGTAGGAAGCAAGACTTTCGAGAGGGAACACTGGTTCCCGCCGGACGGGTCCGGTAAGGTGGCAGGCTCACGGATCGGGAATCCCAGTCGAGGACGAGGAGAGCTCAACTGATGGACAATCGACATCTTTTTACATCGGAATCGGTGACCGAGGGCCACCCGGACAAGGTCGCGGACCAGATCTCAGACGGCGTCCTCGATGCGATCCTCGCGGGGGATCCCGCCTCCCGCGTGGCCTGCGAGACGATGGTGACCACCGGGATGGCGATCGTGTCCGGAGAGATTTCGACTGAAGCGTACGTGGAGATTCCGGACATCGTGCGCGAGACGCTCAAGCAGATCGGCTACGACGATTCTTCGTATGGCATCGACTGGGAGACCTGCGCGGTCGTCACGACCATCGACCGCCAGAGCCCCGACATCGCGCTGGGCGTCAACGCGGGCGAGGGATTGCACCAGGAGCAAGGCGCGGGCGATCAGGGTCTCATGTTCGGCTACGCGACGGACGAGTCCGAGGACCTGATGCCGTTGCCCATCTCGCTCGCCCACCGTCTGTGTCAGCAGCTGAGCCAAGTCCGAAAGTCCGGTGAGGTTCCGTTCCTCCGACCGGACGGCAAATCGCAGGTCACGATCGAATACGAAGGAGACCGTCCGGTGCGGGTGGACACCGTCGTGGTGTCGGCGCAGCACCACGAGGATGTCACCCACGCGCAGATTCAAGAAGCGATCATCGAATCGGTCGTGACGCCGGTGCTTCCGCCGGAACTGGTCGACGCCTCCAAGCCGGTCACCTACCACATCAACCCGACCGGGCGCTTCGTGGTCGGGGGACCTCTCGCGGACTGTGGTCTGACCGGGCGCAAGATCATCGTGGACACCTACGGCGGCATGGGCCACCACGGCGGCGGCGCGTTCTCCGGGAAGGACCCGTCGAAGGTGGATCGTTGCGCGAGCTACGCCGCCCGTCATGTGGCGAAGAACATCGTCGCCGCCGGACTGGCGAACCGTTGCGAGGTTCAAGTGGCGTACGCGATCGGTATCGCGGAGCCGGTGTCGATCCGGCTCGAGACGTTCGGTACGGGCAAGCTCTCCGACCCGGAGATCACCGAGATGGTGCGCAGCACCTTCGATCTGACGCCGGCCGGGATCATCTCGGATCTGAACCTCAAGCGGCCCATCTATCAGAAGACGGCCGCCTACGGTCACTTCGGACGTGAAGACGAGGGCTTCCCCTGGGAGGAGAGGGACCGCGTCGAGGTTCTGAAGTCGGTGGTCGCCTAGGCGGGAGGCCCCCGGCGCTCGGCGACGGCGCTGACGCGGAGGAACCGCCTCACTTCCGGGTTTTCCAGAAGCCCAGCATTCCCAGGGCGACGAACACGAGGTTCGGCAGCCACGCCGCAATGATCGGGGGCAACGTCCCTTTGTAGCCGAAGGCCTTTCCGAACTCGAGCAGGACGTAGTAGACGAACCCGATCACGAGCGCGAGCCCGAAGCCGAGCGCGTGACCGCTCCGACGAATCGCTCCGGCCAACGGGGCCCCCAGCAAGATGACGATGAAGCAGGCGAACGGAAACGAGTAGCGCATGTGCTGGTCGACCCGAAGTCGGGTGACGTCGCCGCCCGACGCCCGGGTCCGACGCATGTGATCTCCGAGCTCTGCGAGCGTCATCTCGTCGGGCTTCTTCACGATCCGCAGGAAGTCCTGAGGCTCCTCCACGATTTCGGGGAACTGCCTCGCGTCGAACGGCTCCGCGTCCACCGCCCCGCCCTCACGAAAGTGCCGGATGAACCCGTCGCGAAACTCCCACCGGTCGTCCTGCCAGATCGCCGTTTCCGCGTCGATCCGGTGGACCAGAGTGCCGTCTGCGAACTGCTGCACCACGACGCCCTCCATCCGGCCGGCCTTCCCGTCGAAGCGGCGAATCAGGAAGAAGCGTCCCCCGGCCCCGAGATAATTGAGGTCGCGCCGCGAGGTGCCGAGAACCCGCGGTCGGCCCCGGATCACGTGATCGTAGATCTCCCTCGCCATGTTGTTGCCACGCGGGACGAGATCCACGCTGAAGGTCAGGCCGACGAGGCTCAGGAGGATCCCGGCCGCGAGCACCGGCCTGAGAATCCGGTAAAGGCTGATCCCGCTCGCGGTCATCGCGATCAACTCGTTCCTCCTCGCCATCCCCCCGAGCGAAAAGAGGACCCCGATGAGCGTCGCCACCGGGAGAATGAGAATGAACTGATACGGGAGGGTGGCCAGGTAGTACTCGACCACCGCCCGGGGCTCGACGTCGTGATCGATGAACGTGTCGAGCCTCTCGAAGAGGTCGACCACGATCGCTACGGCGAGAAAGGCGACGGTCGCGCCCAGGAGCGGTGTCAGCAAGGACCGTACGAGGTACCGATCGAGAACGCTCACGATGCCGTGCGTGCCCGGCGAAAGTGAAGCCCCCTGTCCCGCCGCAGGACCAGCAGGAGGCCGCACGCGCCCAGGACGAGGTTGATTCCCCACATTCCGAGCGCCGGGGACAGGAAACCGCGGTCTCCGAGCTTCTCACCCCCCAGGGAAGCCATGTAGTAGATGAGAAAGAAGAGGAAGGATACGAAGCCGCCCGCCCCGGCGCCTCCTCGCCGCATCTGGGCTCCGAGCGGGGCGCCCAGCAGCACGAACACCACGCAGGCGACCGGAAACGCGTATTTCTTGTGAATTTCGACCCAGTAGCGGTTTATGTCCCTCTGCTTGCCGGCCGAGCGCCTCTCCGAGCTGCGCACCTTCCGTAATTGGACGCGGGCCCGGGACAGGAACTCGGCCGGCTTGAGGTCCTCGGGATCCGCCTCCAGGAGGGCCCGTACCTGACCCCGCAAATCGGCCATCGCCCGGCTGGCGTCGGCGACCAGGGAATCGGAGTACGCGGCCCTCTCGACCTCCAGGGCCCTCGTCAGAGCGAGCATCTCGGCCGCGGGAAGCTCCCGGTCGCCCCGGGTTCCCCCTTCCAGCCGCCGCTCCAGCTTCGTGCCGAGGTCGTCGAAAATGAGGTCGTGGGTCTCGAAGTTCAGCAGGAAGTAGCTCGATTGATCATCCTTGTCGACCTCGTGGATTTCGCCCTCGTGGAGGCGGATGACCAAGGAGTTGCCTCCGTCGCCCTGCAGAAGCTCACCCCACGGTGCGTGAATCGTCCGGGTGGCCTCTCGTGGGTCCAGGACGTAGATCGTCACGTCGTGGATGATGCTGTTCTCGTCGTCGATCTCGTCGACGAGAATGCGGTAGCCGTCGAACTCGTCCATGAAGACACCTTCGCGAATGGCGATCGTGGGGCGCGTCTTCTGGATGTCGGAACGGAGGATCTTGAGGCGGTGGTTGGCGTCGGGCAGGACGGCGTTGTTGTAGTAGAAGAGGCCGACGGTCAATACGATGGAGGCAAGACCCACCGGCGCCACCACGCGTCCGAAGGAGATGCCCCCCGCGTGCATCGCGTCGAGCTCGGAGTCCTGGGAGAGACGGCCGAACGCCATCACGACCGCCACGAGGACCGCCATGGGAAACGTCAACGCGAAGATCCACCCGAGAGAGAGGGCGAACATCTCCAGAATCGTCAGGAAATCGAGGTCTCGGGTGGCGAACAGATCGAGGAAGTCCACGAGGACCCGCATGACGAAAAAGAACGTGATGGTGGTGACGGCGAAGAAGAACGGGCCGACGTGTTTCCGGAGGATGTAGCGATCGAGTATCGTCATTCGCTCACCGACGGGGTCGCCGAGGCCGGGCGGGATCCTAGCCGAGCCCACCCACGGGGGCAAGCAGCCGGAGTGGAGCCTTTCTTGACAGTGAAACAAGTGCCGGCTTAAGTTGTTTCAATTATTGACCTTCGAGCGTTGCCCCCGACGGCCCCTCCTACGAGACGTGATGGGCAAGCAAGACGCGTCCGCCAGAAGGTGGGGCCGGGCCCCGGTCTGCCTGCTCCTGTGGTCGCTGATTCTCCTGACCGCGGCTTCTGCCCGCGCCGAGTTCCGGAATCCGCGCCTCGTGGGCGATCCGCACTGGTTCCCGGAGCATCTGCGCGGCCCGTCGGGTCTCGTCAGTCTCGTTCCCCGACCCGAGGGACGGCTTTCCGGCTTCGAGGCCAGGGTCCGCGAGGAGATCGAGGTGGACCGGACCGCCGGCGTCGTGAGGGTTCGCCGCACCTACGGACCGCATGAGATCGCGCCGGAGTGGGTGGGGGACATCCGAGTTGCCACCACCGCGGCGGCCCGCCGGGCGGCGCACGACGAATGGCGCAAGGTGATCCGGGATCGCACGCTTCGACCCCCGCAGGCGGCCGGGAGCGCCATCACGATCGATCTCCCGGTCACCTTTCCCGACGCGGTAGCGGACGTCATCGGGCAGGGCGCCCGACTCAATCTCACTGGCTCCGAGCGCATCACTTTCTCCGGCACGTCCACGCGCATCGAGGGCGGTCCGACCTTCGAGTCCGGCAACCCGTCCGCATTTCCCGACCTCGACATGCGGCAGCAGCTCCGGGTCAACCTCGACGGGACGATCGGCGAGAAAATCCACGTGCTCGTCAACCACGACAGCGAGGTCGACACCGATTTCGAGAACAAGATCAAGCTCCGTTACGACGGAGACGAGGACGAGGTCGTCCAGAAGATCGAGATGGGGAACACCGATCTTTCGCTGCCCGGCGCCGAGTTTCTGAGCTTCAGAAAGTCGCAGCAGGGCCTGTTCGGAGCGAAGGCCGAGGCCAGGATGGGCGACCTGGACCTGACGGTGATCGCGTCGAAGCAGGAGGGGGAAACCTCCTCCCAGACGTTCGTGGGAAGGGCGACGCAGGAAGAAAGGACGATCTGGGACACGGACGTCATTCGGCGCAAGTACTACTTCTCCGAGCACCCGGAGAGCTTGGTCGTCGCCCCGCGAGACAGCCTCGCCAACATCTACGAGTCCTTCGAGCTGTTTCTCGACGATCGAGACAAGACCACGGATACGGGCGACGGCGCGGTGCCGGGCGTCGCGTTCATGTTCGCCGAGGACATCTCCAATCCGGCGGGTGGAAGCATCGCCGGCAAGTTCCACCGTCTGCGGATCAACGAGGACTACAGCTTCGATTTCCGGACGGGGGCGCTCACGCTCGAGCGAACTCTGCCCACGAACCAGATCCTCGGCATGGCGGCGGTCCGGATCACCGGGGACTCCCTGGGAAGCGCGGCCGCGGACCTCGACACGTTGCGGCTGCAGATCCTCGGGCCCCCGGAGCAGGAGCTGTACGACGACGCCAAGGGGTTCGCCCCGGCGCGCGTCCTCGAGCTGAAAAACGTCTACTTTCTCGGCGCCCGGGACATCCAACCCGAGACGTTCGAACTCGTCATCCGGCGGGAGGGGTCCGCGGCAGGGCAGCAGGACGAAGAGGGCCAACTCGACGAGAACGACAAGCTCACTCCCTTCGTGCAGATCATGGGACTCGACCACCGGGGGATCCGAACCGACCCGGTCCCGGACCTCCTCGTCGAACCGGAGTTCATCGACTACGAGGACGGCACGATCGTCTTTCCGAACATCACGCCGTTCTCGCCCGACTCGTCTCGCGTCAATGTGATCGCAAGCCCGGAATCAGTCGCGACCGGGCGCTCGCCGGGGATCGTCGCCGCGGAGAAGGAAGGTCCCCCGCTCCTCGAGCACAACCCGGGGATCTACACGAAGGAGCCGGCGCTCGCAATTCGCGACCGCAAGTACAAGATCGAAGTCCGATACACGACGCCGTCGCCGTCCTACCGTCTCAACCGGTTCAACATCCTGGAGGGATCCGAGCGCGTCCAGCTCAACGGTCGTCTGCTCACGCGCGGAGTGGACTACGACATCGACTACGAATTCGGATTGCTCACATTCACGACCCCGGACGCGAGTCTGCCCGACGCGGAGATCCAGGTCGACTTCGACTTCGTACCGCTCTTCGGGCAGGCGAAGGAGTCGCTCCTCGGTGCGTCGGGACGGTACAGCATCAATCCGCGAACCTGGCTGGCGTCGTCGTGGCTCTTCTTCTCCCGGGCGACTCCCGAGGAGCGCCCGAGGCTCGGCCAGGAGCCGTCCCGAATCCTGGTTGGAAACCTGTACGGGCAGTGGATCTCCAATTCGAGGTTGATGACGAATCTCGTCAACACGCTACCGCTCGTGCGAAGCGAGGCGCAGTCGGAGATGCAGATCCAAGGAGAAGTGGCTGTCTCGCTGCCGAACCCGAACACCAAGGGCGAGATCTACATCGATGACATGGAGGGAATCGAGGACAGCCGCGAGCTCTCCATCACTCGCGGCGTCTGGGTCCCGGCCTCCGAGCCGGTGGGGCCCGCGCCGCTCGGCCTCGACCACGAGCTCGAACGACCGCTTCCGATGAACTGGTACAACCCGCCGCAGGTCGTGCGGCGCCGCGACGTCTTTGAACAGCTGGCGGAAACGCAGGAGGGCCAGGAGTTCATCCAGGTTCTGGAGTTCAACGTCAAAGAGAACGAAGCAACGGTGGATTCCACCAGGTGGATGGGGATCATGAGGAATCTGTCGACGACCGGAGAGGACTTCTCGGAGAAGAAATTCCTGGAGATCTGGGTCAACGACTTCTGGGACCCGGTCCCAGGTCCCGATCCCCCTCGCCCGAACACGGGCGCGAGGATGATCTTCGACATGGGAGAGATCAATGAGGACTACTACGTCGAGACGAGCTCGCCCAACCCGCAGAAGGGCCGCGGATTCCTGGATACCGAAGACGTCGATCCGGAGGACGGCGAGCTCACCGCGAGCCAGGAGGACTTCGGGCTCGACAACGTGAAGGCCGTCGACTCGGTTCCACCGGCGGCGGGCGACGACGGGACCGACGACTTCGAGTTCCAGGACCAGGTGCCGCTCGATTACTCGCGAATCAACGGCACCGAGGGGAATCGGCGTCTCGACACGGAGGATCTCGATCGAGACGACTTCCTCGACGTAGACAACGTCTACTCCTCCTACGTGTTCGATTTGTCCGCGGGGCTCAACGACCCGGACGCGTGGGTGGTGGCCGACAACTCGAACGGCTGGCGACGCTTCCAGATCCCCCTCGACGCCGACGAACAGGTCGGGGGCGTGCCCCGCCGCCGATCCGTCAAGTACGTGCGCCTCTGGTTCGACGGCGTGTCACCCGACTCCGGCGCGAAGTACCAGATCGCATCGGTGAAGATCGTGGGCTCGTCGTGGCTGGAGGAGTCGATCCGTGAGAACGCCACGGGATTGGCAGTGCCGGAGGGGACGGATGCGGGTGTGTTCCTGGTCGACGTGAAGAACAACAAGGACGACACGGACTACTTCTCGCCCCCGATCCCCCTCAAGCAGGACCGCAACAACGAGGTGGAGCGGGAGCAGTCGCTCGTGCTGCTCTACCAGGGTATCCGCTCGGACGGGTTCTCCGTGAGTCCGGGCGACTCCTCCGTCGGACGGACCGGTCGCGCGTACAAGGAGATCTTCGATGCGGGACAGGGCGTGAGCAACGACTGGACGGAATACGAGACACTCGATTTCTTTGTCCGGGACGGCACCGGCTCCGGTACCGGTCCCTCCGAAGGGACCTTCTTCTTCCGATTCGGCCCCGACACGACGAACTTCTACGAGTTCTCGTCGCGTCCCACCGACAACTGGCGCGAGATCTCCATCGATCTCGATGAATTGACTTCGATGAAGCTCGAGGCTCGGCAGGACACGGTCCAGGTCGAGGGCGTGTTCGTGGACTATCGCTCGAAGGTCGTCAACGGGGACACCCTGGCCGTGTACGGCGCGCCCTCGCTCGCCCGGGTCAGAAGGATGACGCTCGGCGTGACGGGGGACGACCCCATGCTCTCGGAGATTGCGGGCGAGATCTGGGTGAACGAGATCCGGCTGCGAGCGGTGAGGAAAGAGATCGGGTACGCCGCTCGGGTTACCGGAAACGCACGGTTCGCGGACTTTCTGACACTGGACGGAGGGGTGCGCAAGATCGACTCGGAGTTTCGACGGATCGAGGGGGCGCGAAGAGACAACGATGAATTCTCATGGGACGCCCGCGGCGACCTGAAGTTGAACAAGTTCGTCGACGGACTCGGCATCGTACTGCCGATCTCCGGGGACTACTCCCATGACGAACGAACCCCCCGGCTCGCACCGAACTCCGATATCGTGCTCGAGTCGGAGGAGGACAAGGCGGCCGCGCGCACGGTCAGTACTTCCCGTTCCGTGTCCTCGCGCTTTGCCAAGACGCGACCGTCGAGGAGCGCCTGGCTCCGCTACTCCGTCGATTTGCTGAATCTCAGCGTCACGCACAGCAACGCGGACAGTCGGGGTCCGACGGCGCTCTCGGAGACGATCACTACCTCGGGCCAATCCACGTACAATCTCGCCCCCGCGCGTCCCCGCACGCTCGGACTTCTCGGCGGATTCCGACTGGGCTACTTCCCGACGTTCCGCCTGGGAATGGGGGGAACCACGACGGATCGTCGCACCGCCGATGTTCGCGAGGACCAAGAGGGGACGCAGGTCGTCTTGCCACGCGACCCGGTCAGGACGCGAAACCTGACGAGCACGCTCGGCGTGCAATGGGAGCCCCTCCAGTCGAACACGTTCACCAGCACCTTCAACTTCAACAAGCAGCAGGATTTCGACCTCCACAAAGAGCTGCCGCTCTGGGAGAGCTTCAAGCGCGGGGGGACGGAGCTCCGCCGCGACCACAACACGCGCCTGAGCTACCGCCCCCAGAAGTGGGTGCGATGGTTGGGGCCGGTCCTGACCTACGAGACGAGCTACAACGAAGATCAGAGTCCCGTCGCCCAGGCGCCGGACACGCCCCGGAA
>JALGZO010000043.1 GCA_025774865.1 bacterium
CGGCGAGCCTCCCGACGCCGGCCCCCACGGCCCCCTGACGCAATGCGATCCAGGTGAGCGGCAATACGCACCCGAGGAGCGCGACCGGCGGCAGCACGACGAGCGTCACGATCCCGACCGCCCGGACGAGATAGACCGCAAGCCCTCCTCCTTCGGGCAGCGCCTCGAACCCCGTCAGCGCCCGGAAGACGACGAGCGACGCACCGATCCCGACCGCACCGAGCCCGCACGCCGCCGCGATGCCGAGACGGGGCGCGACGCGTTCTCCGAGCCGCGCGACGATCGCGCTCCCCGTCGCCAGCGCGACGAGAAACACCGCCACGACCGAACCCAGCGTGTAGGTGCTGTTGTGAAGCGTCAGGGCGAAGAGGCGAACGTACAGAACCTCGAGGCCGAGAGTGCCGAACCCGGAGAGCGCCGCGAGCACCCACCAGCTCGGGGCGATCACCGATCCGGGGGTGGCCGCGACTGGCTCGGGTGCGGCCACTGGTTCCCGCCGAGCGAGGGCGATCGCGGCGACGCCTACCAGCGCGGACGTCAGCGCCGCGAGTTGCGCGCTCGCGCCCACTCCCACGAACAGGAGGAGCACCGACGTCGCCAGGGTCACGCCCGCGACGCCTCCCGCGGTGTTGATCGCGTACGCCATCGCCACGCGGCGAGGCGCGTGCCGCCGCGCCGGCGATGCCCACTCCGCGACGAAGGGCAGCGTCACGCCGAGAGCGGTCGTGGCGGGCAACAGGATCGCGAGACTCGCCGCGCCGCGAGCCAGGAGTCGCGTGGCGAGCACCTCGTGGTTCACGAGGCTCTCGAGCGGCGCGTGAGCGATCGCCAGCAGCCACGGGACGATCAACGCCCATGCCGCCACGACGATCTCCGCGGTTCCATAACCCACGAGCGGACGACGAAACCGGCGAAGAGCTCGCGCTCCCAGCCCGTGGCCGAGCGCGAGCCCGCCGAAGAACGCGGCCAGGACGACGGCGGCGGCCTGCGCCGTGTGCCCGAACCAGAGCCCGATCTCCCGCGACCAGGAAATCTGGTAGACGAGCCCGGCCGCGCCGGAGAGGAAGAAGAGGACGAGGACCACGACTAGCCCGGCACGTTCCAGAACGCCCGGATCGCGAGCAGCACCACGAGCTGCGCGCCGGCCAGAGGCAAGAGATCGCGAGCCGGGCGGCCGCGTGAACCGAGCGCCACGCCGGCGACCGCGAGCGGCATCAGGAACATCCAGATGCGTCCGGTCTCGCCGAGGATCCGTCCCGACGCGTCGAGCCCGAGAAGCGCGGCCAGGAGCGCGATCGCGAACGGCGTCTCGATCCCGCCTCGCGGCGCCGCGCGAGCCTCAGCCCCGACCCTCGCCATCCAGGCGACGGCGAGCGGAGGCCCGAGGAAGACGACGAAGTCCACGAGGTTCTGAACGACCCACGTGGAGTACTGCCGCCCGAAGACCACGACCTGGACGTGATGCGCCGCCGCCGTCGCCTCGCGGAAGACGGCCGACCAGTTCATCCCGAGAGCGGCCGTCACGGCCGGGACGATTGCGAGCCCCACCAGGGCGGCGATCGATAGCGTCGCGAATCGCTCCACCGAAGGAAGCGGGGCGTCGCGGAAACGCGCGAAGATCAGCATGCCGACGACCCCGAGCCCCCACGCCCCGAGCGCCGCCAGAGAGGTGAACGAAACGAAGACCCCCAGCGACCCACAGAGTCCCGCCGTGCAGGCGAGAGCGGGCGCGCGCGCCCGGCCGGGCCGGCGCATCGCCTCCAGACCGAACGCGGCCGCCGACATCGCGAGCACCAAGATGAGGTGATCGGTCTGCGGGGTGAACAGGACGAAGCTCGGCACGCACGACATCAGGAGGACGGCGGTGCCCACCGCCTCGGGCTCGGCCCGCCCCCCCACGACGACCGTGAGCGGCACGATGGAAAGCGCGCCGAGCCCCAAGAGGAGGAAACCCGCCGCCACGGCTCCCGCGCGCTGGCCTTCGGTGGTCCCGGGCGGCCCGGGTGGAACCCCTCCGAGCCAGGCTCCGAAGGAGAGCAACAGTTCCGTCCTCCCCGGCGCCGAAGCCCAGTCGTTGATCGCGTGAAAGAAGAGAACGCGGCCCGGCGGTTGCGACGGCCCGTGCACGGGAAACGTGCGCTGGATCTCGTGGTAGCGACGCAGGAACTCGGCCGGGTCCTTCACGCTTCTCGCGACGGTGTGATAGCTCGTGAACGATGGATCCAGCACGCGGCGTGCCACGTTCGTCAGGCCGCCCGGTTCCGCCGCCGTGAGAGCGAGCATCTGTGCGATCACCAGCGTGACGGCGACGGCCAAGAGGAGGGCGCGTGCTCCGACTCGCGCGACGCCCCATACCTTCCGGATGCGAAACGCCACTCCCACCGTCGCGGCGAAGATCACGACGCAGACGAACAGCGGCGCGAACGAGTCCAGCGCTCGACGTTGCCATCGCCACGTGTCCGAACCGCGCAAGCCGGGGACGGCGTCGGTACCGATGAGCAGCGCCGTCGCGCCGCCGACCGCGAGCACCAAGACGTCGAACCGCCTCATGGCTCGTCGTCCTCCACCCGTCGCCAGATCTCGACCCGGGGGTGATCGAAGACTCTCATCAGGACCTCCGCTCCGTCGTCCTTCAGGAGGAGCGGCCCGAGGCGAGGATACGATTTGAACTCCTGGACTTTCCGGAACGGAAGGCGTCCCGAATCGAGATCGGCGTAGAACGAGCTCTCGACCGGGCGGGCCTCACCGGCCACCGTGAACTCCACGCGGTGTCCCTCGGATAGGGCGAGCCAATCGGCTCTGTCCAGCACCCGGTCGAGCTGCGCCTCCCGCGCCGCGTCGTCGCTCTTCTCGTAGTCATAGAAGCCGCGGGGCCCGCGCCACAGGAACTCGTAGCGAAGCGGTGGGCGCACGAGGCCGGGCGACGGCGAGCCCGCCGGTGGCCCATAGCCGGGCGGGTCCTCCATGACGACGATCTCGCGCTCTCCCACGTTCTCGTCCAACCACCGGGCGGCGGCGACTCTCGAGTCCGTCTCCGCGTACACGGCGCTGAACGCGAGTCCGTGAAGAAGCGTGACGACGGCCGCCCCCGCCCCGATCGGCGCGCGCCACGCGGGAAACCGTTCGCCGAGGACGCGCACGGCCTCCGCCGCCAGCACCGCCAGCGCCGGGAGAGCGGGCAAGAGAAAGCGCACCGTCTTCACGCGGGCCGGCAACACGAGAAGAAGGATCGGAACGAGCCAGAGCAGCAAGCGCACGTCCCGGCGCGCTCGTCTCCGGACGAAGAGGGCGAGACCGGCGAGCGCGAGAAGCTCCGGCCCGACTCCGATCGCGTGGGGCAGCACGCTCGTGAGCTCCGTCCAGACCGGCACGTCGTTCATGTACGGCAACGTCCAGTCGTGGAAGTCCGACGAGTAGGCGCGGCGTAGATTACCGCCGAGCGTCGTGTGTTCGCCGGCGCGCGTCTCCGGATCCGGCCCGCGGGCGAGCGACGGGTTGAGCGCGACCGCGACGACGACCGCCGTGACGGCGATCGTGGCGACGCGGGTCACCCACGGGCGTCCGCCGTCGCCGCGCGCCGCGTGCGCGAGCGGGAGCATGAGGATCGCACCCGGCGCCTTGACGGAGACCGCGAGCCCGAGCAGGAGTCCCCCGGTCAATGCCCGCGGCGTGCCCGGGCGCTCCGCGAGCCGCTCGGCCGCGAGCATGCCGGCGGCGAGAATCGCGACGAGCGGCGCCTCGACGGTGCCGAAGTGCGACGCCTGCACCAGCGCCGGGAAGCCCGCGACCAGCGCGGCCGCGACGATACCCGTGAGGCTCCCCCACCGGCGCGCCCACCAGCCGACCCAGAGGATGGTCACGGTGCCCCAGATCGCCGAGATCCATCGCGCGAGCAGTACGGTGCCGGCGAACTCGTCGCCGTAGGCAGGCGGTCCGGCCCCGGATACGACCCCGAGAAAGAGCTTCCGCGCGATCATGAGAAGCCACAGCGGCACGATCCCGTACGACGTGATTCCCGGGTCCGGCCAGCCTCCCTCGCTCAGGCCGTACTCCATGCGGAGGGTCTTCGCCACGACGAAGAGCCGCTCGTCAATGTGGAGAGCCCAGGGGAGCCCCCAGTCGAGCCCGCGCACGCGCAACGCCGCACCGATGACGACGACGGCGACGAGCCCGACCGTTTCCTTTTTCAAGATTACCCCGCCGGGAGAGTACGCTCGAGGAACCGGACCCAGTTGCGACCGAGGATGTCGTAGATCTCGTCGTCCGTGAAGCCGAGATCGGAAAGAGCGTCCGACAGCCGGGGAAGATCCGCGATGGTGTCGAGCCCGACGGGCGAGGCTTCCGCGCCGAACCCCCCGTCGAAGTCGCTTCCGATCGCCGCGACCGTGCGGCTTCCCGACACCTGCACGACGTGCTGGATCGCCTCGGCGACCCGGGTCAGAGGAACCTCGGAGCCGCCTTCCCAACCCTCGACCAGCATCCGATTGAACGGCACCGTACCGATGACGCCGTCGTGAGCAGCGATTGCGCGAATCATCGCGTCCGAGAGCTGCCGATCGCTTGGGCAGAGCGCTCGAGGATTCGAGTGCGACGCGATCACGGGACCGTCCAGGAGATCCATCGCCTGGAAGAAGGACTCCTCGGCGGCGTGCGACAGGTCGACGGTGATACCCGCCTGTCCGAGCGCGGGAACCAGCCGGCGCCCCTCGGCGGTGAGCGGTCCCGGCTCCCCGGTGCCTCCCGCGTACCGCGTGCCGCGCCAGGCCAGCCCGACGATGCGCACGCCCCGCTCGAACCACAGAGGGGCGTGCTCCGGGCGGCGGATCGGGTCGGCTCCCTCCATCAACGGTAGCAAGCCCACGTCGCCGACGGCCTCGTCGGTCCAGGTGCCCAGGGTGGCGTCGAGATCGGCCCGATGGCCGATGAGGCGGAAGCCATCGCCACGATCGAGCTCACGATAGAATTCGAGTTGCGAGAGACCGATCGCCTCCGCCTCCTCTTCGTTCGCGTAGGCGAGTCCCTTGGAGTCGGAGGACGCGGTCCAGTCCGCGGCCCGCGGAACGAAGAGCGTACCGAAGACCACCGCCACCCTCCCCCGTCGCAACTCCGGCAGCCCGACCATGGCCTGGCCGCGCCACCGCTCCTTCGCCTTCTCCCCTTCACGCGCTCGCGTGTCGAGCGCGGACTCCCGCGGATCGCGCCCCCAGCACGATCGATTGAAGGCAATGTCGAGGTGGCCATCCAAGATGATCATGATCTCTCCTCCGGGCCGAGCCGCCGATGGTACCTCAATCCGGCGGATCGCCCGGTCGTGTCTGCGACGAAATCGGAGCCCGCGACGCTCGACGCGGCCCGGAGCAACCCTTTACAGTAGTCGCCATACGTGACTCGTCCCCCCACTCTCCAGTCTCGGGAGACAGCCTCATGAAACCGCGTGATCGCTTCGCCCTGATTCTCTGCCTCACCGTCGCGTTTCAGCCCGTATCCGAGGCCCTCGCCCGGAGGGGGATCGAGCCCTTCACGGCTCTCGGCGTCGGCGAGCCGCTCGCCCGCGTCGATACGTACGCCGTCGCCGAGCTCGATCGGGAGACGTTGATCCGGGAGGCCGACGCCCGTCAGAAGGAAGGCCACCCGTTCATCTTCGCCGAGCCCATCCCCGTGTCGCTGGGGCCGGCCACGCACGGAACGACGGAGCTCCTCGACGACGGTGACCGTCTTTGGCGGCTCCGCATCGAAGCCCCGGGCGCGACCGATCTGAACCTGGGCTTCTCGCGCTACCGCTTGCCGCCGGGCGCGACTCTCTACGTATTCAGCGAGACCCGCGACTACTGGGAGGGACCGTACACGTTTCGGGACAACGCCCCGCACGGCGAGCTCTGGCTTCCGGTCGTTCCCGGTCCGCGGTCGATCGTCGAGCTGTACGTTCCCGCGTCCGCCGAGTTCGAGCCCGAGCTCGAGATCGGGCAGATCGGCTACGGGTTCCGCGACAAGTTCAATCTGGAGGCCCCGCTGCGTCAGGGTTTCTGCAACAACGACGTCATCTGTCCGGAATGGGACGCGTGGAACGACGATGAGCAAGCAGCCGCCGTGTATCAGCTGAACGGGTTCTGGACTTGCAGCGGTCAGATGGTCATGAACACCGCCGCTGATTTCGCACCTTACTTCCTGACCGCGAGACACTGCGGGATCTCATCCGGGAACGATCACACGATGGTCGTGTACTGGAACTACGAGTCCCCGAACTGCGGCGACCTCTGCTGCGGTAATCTCAGTGACAACCAGACCGGTGCGATCTGGCGCGCCTCCCGTTCGGGCGTGGACTTCTGCCTCGTGGAGCTCGAAGAGGATCCCGATTCGACTTCGAACGTCTACTGGGCCGGCTGGGATCGATCGGGCGTGGCCCCGATGGGGTGCATCGCGATTCACCATCCGAGCACCGACGAGAAGGCAATCAGCTGGAACGATGATCTTCTGACGACGATGAACAGCTGCATCGGAGGCGGGTCGCAGACGCACTGGCGCGTGAACAACTGGGAAGACGGTACGACGGAGCCCGGATCTTCCGGCTCGGGAATCTGGGATCCGGTCGGTCATTATCTCATCGGCTTTCTCTCGGGCGGACTCGCCTCCTGTACGAACATCAACTACGACTGCTACGGAAAGTTCTCCCTCGCGTGGGACGGAACCTCTGCGACGTCGCGACTGTCCGACTGGCTCGATCCCGGCAACACCGGCGCGATGACGATCGCCGGATCCTACTCCGGGGTGACGGGGCGCGTGAGCTACGTCGCGAACGGTGGCACGGACGAGTGCGCGAGCAACCCTTCGAATGAGAACGGGATATGGGAGCCCGGAGAGATCGTCACGATTCCGGTGACCCTTCTCGCAATCGGAAACCACACGAGCATCACGGGCACGCTCTCCACCTCGACGGCCGGAGTCGTGATTCTCGACGACACCGCCACCTGGCCGGACCTCGGCGACGGCCAGTCCGCCGAGTCGGACGCGCCGCATTTCCAGATCGCGATCGACCCGGGTTTCCCGTGCGGCGAGACGATCGATTTCGACCTGTCGCTGTCGAGCGCCGAGGGCGGTCCCTGGGCCGAGTCCTTCTCGGGCGAGGTGGGCGGCGAACTCACGCCGATCGGACTCCCCATCGCGATCCCGGACAACTTGCCGGCCGGAGTCGAGAGCCCGCTCCAGGTGGACGTGGACGAGACGATCCTGGACGTCGAGGTGTACGTGAAGATCACGCACACTCGAGTGGGAGACCTCGTGCTGAAACTGCAGAGCCCCACGGGCACGACGGTCACGCTTCTGGACCGCCCGATGTATCCGCTGCTTCCGAACGGCTGCGAGGACAACGACATGAAGGTCACGTTCACCGATGCCTTCCCGGCCAATCTCGATTTCCATTGCGCGGGTAGCACTCCCTGGTACTCGGGCGACGCGAAGCCCATGACTCCGCTGTCGGCGATCGACCTCGAGTCCTCGCTCGGGACGTGGAAGCTGATCGTCGAAGACCACGGCGCCGGAGACACCGGCTCGATCGACGAGTGGCGACTGCTCACGACTCCGGTCTTGCGCGAGTGCGAAGTCTGTCCGGCGTCCACCGGCGCGGACCTCGTGGGTGCATCGGCCAGCGCGTTCGGACTCAGCCAGAACCGACCGAACCCGTTCCAGGATCGGACGACGATCCGGTTCGAGCTCGTTCGCTCCGCGACCACTTCGATCGAGATCTTCGACGTCACCGGGCGCAACGTCCGCACGCTCGTCGATCGTGCGCTGCCGGCCGGTCCTCACACGATCGTGTGGGATGGGCGCGATTCCCAGCGGAAGCCCGTGGCCGGCGGCATCTACTTCTACCGGCTCACGAGCGGCGGGCAGACCGAGATCAAACGGATGAGCCTGGTGCGGTAGGCGCTCGGCGAGCGGCCGCGCGGGGTCCGGGCCTCAGCGCGTCAGAACGATCTTCCGGGTCGTGCGGGTGCCGGCCGCTTGCAGGTGCAGGAAGTAGATCCCGTTCGGCAGGTCGCGTCCGTCGACGGTGGTCGGAGTCCACCCCATCGTGTAGACGCCCCCGGGCAGTGGGGCGTGCACCGGCTCGCCCACGACCCGGCCCGTCACGTCGACGATGCGGATCCGTACGGGGGTGGAAGCCGGGAGCTCCACCCGGTAGTGCACGACGCCGGCGGTGGGATTGGGGAAGGGGCCGCGCAGGGTCACCCGCTCGGCGGCGCGATCCGGACCGAGGGCGCTCGTCGCGGTACAGGGGTCCGGTGTGCAGGTCGTGCCGACGCCCTGCCATTCGCCGTCGCCGAAGATGCAGTCGCTCTGCTCGGCGATCGCGCAGAGATCCCCGAACAGGCAACACGCGCCGAGCGGCGGACACTCGACCGCTCCGCAGGCGGTGCTGTCGCCCTGGAACACGCCTCCGGCCGCCGCGCACTCGGCCATCTCGAGCTCCTGGCAGGTGTCGTCCGGGAAGCAGCACGCGCCGAAGGGCGTGTGGCACGGATTGGGATCACAGGTCGTTCCGTCCCCGAGGTACTGGCGGCCGCCCGCCTCGCAGATCTCTCGCGTCGTCTCGATGCAGGTGCCGGTCGGACTGCAGCAGGCCCCGGTCTGCGCTGCCACCTGAATCGGGGCGGCGAAGGCCAGGACGAGAAGTCCGAGAAGCGAATGGCGTCGGTCCATCGACGACCTCCTTTTCGACCAGGATAGCAGCGTGGCGGCCGGCGATCGAGCCGATGTCGTCCTGGACGCATCTGGGGCCGCCGGTGCGAATCCCCCAGTTCGGGTAGTTTTCCCGCCGTGCTAGGTTGGGCGATGATGAGAGTGAGGAGGTGCTGAATGCTCGAACGGCTCGAGACCGCCCTACCCCGGATTCTGGTGCCGGTTGCGATCCTCGCGCTCGCCGTCCCCGCGCCCGCCGTCGAGTTCGAACACGCTTCGCTCGAAGACGGCGTCTCGCACGACCGCATCTTCTGCATGCACGAGGACCGGCAGGGCTTCCTCTGGGTCGGCACGATGTACGGGCTCTTCCGCTACGACGGGAACGAGTACCGGCCATTTCGCCACGATCCCGAGGATCCCCGGTCGCTTTCGAACGACGACATCGTATGCCTGGCCGAGGACGACCAGGGGGATCTCTGGATCGGAACGTACGGAGGCGGCGTCAATCGCTGGGACCGTGCCGCCGGGGTCTTCGAGCGCTTCCCGGCCGACGGACCGGACATCTCGACGCTCTCCAGCGGCATCGTGTGGGACGTCACGGTCGATCGTGACGGCTCCGTATGGGTCGCGACCGCCGAAGGGCTGGACCGGATCGATCCCGTTTCCGGGCACGTCGCGCACTGGCGCCACGACCCCGACGATCCCGCGAGCCTCGCCAGCATCGTCGCCCGCGCCGTTCACGTGGATCGGGCGGGTGCGGTGTGGATCGGCACCGGAGGCGGCGGACTGGCGCGCCTGGACCGAGAGAGCGGTGCGCTCGAGCACTGGCGCCACGACCCCGACGATCCCGCTTCGCTCGGCCACGACACCGTGACCTCCCTCGACGAGGATCTAAACGGACACCTCTGGGTCGGAACGTACGGCGGCGGTCTCTCCCGGCTCGATCCGGACACGGGCGAGCTCACTCACTACCGTCACGACCCCCGCGACCCGGCGAGCCGGGCGACGGATTGGGTCAACACGGTGGTCGAGGACGACGACGTGCTCTGGGTCGGCACCCGCCAGGGTCTCAGCCGTTTCGACCCGGCGACGGGAGAGGTGGAGCGGTTCGTCCATGATCCGGACAATCCGACGAGCCTGCGCGGCCAAAACGTCGTGGCGATCCAACCCGACCGGTCGGGCGTCCTCTGGGTGGCAACCTACCGCGGTGGGCTCGATCGCCTCGTGCCGGGCGGACGGCGCTTCGCACACCACGGCTTCGAATTCTCGGGAGGCCCCGCGCATCGCGACGTGAGCGCGCTGCTCGAGGACCGGAGGGGAACTCTCTGGATCGGAACGGCCGGCGGGCTCGTCGCCCGGGAGGGAGCGTCGGGGCCGTTTCGCGAGTACGCGGGTGATCCACAGAATCCCGACGCCCTCGGCGGCCGTCAGGTGCAGGCGATTCTCGAGGATCGCGAAGGGCGCCTCTGGTTCGGGACCACTAACGGGCTCAGCCGCTTCGATCGCGCGAGCGACCGCTTCCGGACGTGGAGACACGATCCCGAAGACGACACCACGTTGTCGGCGTCCTGGATAACCGCGCTCGCCGAGGATAGCGACGGCACGCTGTGGGTCGGCACATCGAACGGCCTCAACGCATTCGATCCCGCGACCGGCGCGGCCGTGCGCTACCAGCACGACCCCGACGACGATCGGAGCCTCGTCGAGAACACGGTGCTCTCGATTCACCCGGACCGAGCCGGCCCCTTGTGGATCGGCACGTACGGAGGGCTCAGCCGTCTCGACCGCGATCGGGGCGGGTTCGAACACTTCCGGCAGAATCCCGACGACCCCACGAGCCTCAGCAACAACTACGTCTACGCGTTCCGAGAAGCGGCGGACGGCACGCTGTGGCTCGGCACCGGCGGCGGCTTGAACCACCTCCGGGAGGACGGGACCTTCTCGCACTTCACGGAGCGCGACGGCTTTCCGAGCGCGGTGATCGGGGGAATCCTCGCGGACGAAGAGGGACGCCTCTGGCTCGGTACCCATCGTGGGCTCTGTCGGTTCGATCCCGCGACGGGGTCGATCGAGACGTTCGGAATCTCCGACGGTCTCCAGAGCAACTTCTTCAATCCCGGCGCGTATTGCCGCCTGCGAAGCGGTGAGCTCATCTTCGGCGGGATCCACGGCTACCACGCGTTCGATCCATCACGGTGGACGCGGAACGAGCACGTGCCCCCGGTCGTCCTGACGCGTTTCCGCGGCGCGGGGCCCGCCTCCACGCCCTGGATCGACCTCGCCACGGTCTCCGAGATCGAGCTCGGTCACCGCGAGAGCTTCTTCACGTTCGAGTACGCCGCGCTCGATTTCCGCGAACCGCATCGGAACCGCTACAGGTACCGTCTCGAGGGCGTCGACCACGACTGGGTGGACGCCGGGACTTCGAGCTCGGCCACGTACACGAACGTCCCGCCCGGTGACTACACGTTTCGCGTACGAGGCTCCAACGGCGACGGAGTATGGAACGAAGCGGCGGCCTTCATCCCCGTCACGATCGTGCCGCCGTTCTGGCGGACGAAGTGGTTCTACGGGGCAATCACCGTCGCCGGTCTGCTCGCTCTCTGGCTCGTACACCAACTCCGCGTACGCGCGAGAATCCGACGCTTCGCCGAGCTCGAGGAAGCGCGCACGGCCGAGCGGGAGCTCGTCCGCCGCAAGGCCGCGCACGACTTCCACGACGAGATCGGTCACCGGCTGACGAAGATCGGCCTCTTCAGTGAAATGGCGAGGCGACGCGCCCCCGCCACGGTCCCCGAGGTCGACGATTACCTCGAGAGGATCGTCACGGAATCGCATCGACTGTCGGATGACACTCGTGACTTCATCTGGACGCTCGGACGGAGCGGCGACTCGCTTCTCGACGTGGCGAGCCACCTGCGCGACTTCGGCGAGGAGCTCTTCGACCGAACGGAGGTGGCGTTCGAGGCCGCAGGCATCACGGACGCCCTGAAGCGAGTGCCGCTGACGATGGACACTCGCCGGCACATCACGTCCATCTTCAAGGAGGGCATGAACAACGCGCTGCGGCACGCGCACTGCGAGCACGTCACCCTGCGCGTTCGGACTCAGGCTGAGGAGTTCGAGATTACCCTCGAGGACGACGGGCGAGGCTACGAACGACCGCCGGGACGTACCGCTAACGGATTGAACAACATGGAGTTGAGGGCGCAGAAGATCGATGGTACGATTCGATTCGCTTCCCGCCTGGGGAACGGATCCACCATCACTCTGACTCGAAGGGCCTGATCGCGCCCTGGTAATCCGATGATTACCGTTTCCATCGTCGAAGACGATGACGACATCCGCGAGACTCTCGCTCTTTTGATCGACGGCTCCCACGGATTTCGTTGCGCCAGCCACTTCTGCGACTGCGAGGGCGCGCTCGCTGCGATCGTCGAGGATCCGCCCGACGTCGTGCTCATGGACATCGAGCTACCCGGTATGTCGGGGATCGAGGGCGCGGCGCGAATCAAAGAGCGCTTGCCCGACACCGACGTCGTCATGCTGACCATCCACAAAGACGACGATCTCGTGTTCCAGGCCCTCAGCGCCGGCGCGACCGGCTATCTGTTGAAGGACTCGGGCCCGGAGGCGATTCTCGCCGCCGTCCGCGACGTTCGCGAGGGTGGCGCCCCCATGAGCAGCAACGTCGCGCGGATGATCGTCGGGTCCTTCCGCAAGGCGTCCGAATCCCCGCTCTCGCCGCGCGAGACCGATGTCCTGGCCCAGCTTTGCAAGGGTCAGAGCTACCGGATGATCGGCGAGACGCTCTTCATCTCCGAAGACACGGTGCACTTCCACATCAAAAACATTTACAAGAAGCTCTCCGTCCACTCGAAGTCTGCTGCCGTGGCCAAGGCCTTGAAGGACAAGCTCGTCTGACGCTCTCCCGAGTCGCGGCGGCGCCCCCCAAAACCCCCAGTTCGGGTAGTAGGCGTCACTCCTGGAATTCGCGAATCTGGGATCAGATCGAACGCAGATCCCAGGAGGATTCCGATGCCCCTTCCGTTCCCGTCCACCCGCGCCGCTGCCGCGACGCTTGTCGCGCTCTGGCTTCTCCCCACCGACGCGGCGGCCCAGAACTTCGTCGCCGTCACCGACAGCACGAATCCCATCATCGCCGTCACCGCCGCCGGGTCCTACACGGGCGCCGCGTGGGTGGACGTGGACGACGACGGGCTGCTCGATTTCTTCGTCGTCCGGCGCCGGCCGATCTTCCGCAACCTCGGCAACGGCAACTTCGAGATCATGAGCGGCGCCCTGAATGGCCAGGGAGCGCAGCTCGGCACGACGTGGTCCGACTACGACAACGACGGGGACATCGACTGCTTCATGTCCGGATCGGTCACCGCGACGCAGGGATCGCTCCTCTACCGCAATGACGGCGGTTTCTCGTTCACGAAGATCACGACCGGCGACATCGGAAACTCGCTCGACAACGCGGGCTGGGGTTGCGCCTGGGCGGACATCGACAACGACTCCTACACCGACCTCGTGATCGCGGCCGCCAACGGCTTCGGCGGGGTCAATCACGTGAACCGGCTCTTCTACAACAACGCCGACGGAACGTTCTCGTCGATCGACACCACCGTCGTCACCGACTCGCTCGACGCCCACACCATTCCCACCTGGTCCGACTACGATCAGGACGGCGACGTGGACCTCTTCATCGGAAGCGGGGAGATCTCGCAGCTCGATCCCGACAACCTCTTTCGCAACATGACGACCGAGATCGGCGGCGGGGGCTGGGGCTTCGAGCGTATCACGACCGCTCCGATCGCGACGGACCTCGTCGACGGTCAGGTCTGGAACTGGATCGACATCGACAACGACGGCGACCTCGACGGATTCCTGACGAACTACAACTTCGCCAAGACGAGCAACCTCTACCGCAACGACGGCGGCACCTACGTCGGCATGACCGAATCGGAGGTCGGGACGATCGTCTCGGAGACGGGGGCGGCGCTTGCCAACGTCTGGGGTGACTTCGACAACGACGGCGATCTCGACTGCTTCGTCACGAACGACGGAGCCGGCAAGAACGACTATTTCTCAAACGACGGAGACGGGACGTTCACCCAGGACTTGGCCAGCGCCGTAGTCCAGGAGAACGGCCCTCACTACGGCACGACGATCGCCGACTACGACAACGACGGCGACCTCGACCTGTATGTTCACGGCACCACCGCGACGAAACGCCTCTACCGAAACGACCTCGCGAACGGCTTCGCCTGGCTCAACGTGAAGCTCGTCGGCGGGGGCGCCGGTGCCTCGAACATCTCCGCCATCGGGGCGAAGGTGCGCGCGCTCGCGACGATTGACGGCAGCCCGATCTGGCAACTTCGCGAGGTGTCCGCGCAGAACAGCTTCAACTCGATGAACATGCTCAACGTGCACTTCGGTCTCAAAAACGCGACCGTCGTCGACTCTCTCGTGATCGAATGGCCGGCGGGCGGTGTCGAGACTTACACGGACGTGCCGGTGAACCTCTTCCTCAGGCTGACGGAAGGCACGGACCCCACCGGCGCGGCGGCGGTCTCGACGTCGTCCAGGATCTCATGGCTCCGGCAGAACTCCCCGAACCCGTTCCGGCCGCAGACGACCATCGGGTTCGAGGTTCCCTCCGTCGGTAACGTCAGCCTCCGGATCTTCGACACCGCCGGCCGACTCGTCCGTACGCTCGTCGACGAGCCACGCCCCGCCGGCTCCTACGGGGAGCTGTGGGACGGGCGCAGCGAGTCTGGCCGTCCCGTTGCCGCGGGGGTCTACTTCTATCGACTGCGAGCCGTAGGACTCAACGGCCGCGGTATCGAGGAATCGCGCAGGATGACGCTCCTGAAGTAGCACCCCCGCGCTTTTCACCACGGCGTATAATTCGGCCCCCGTCGAAGTCGGCGGGGGCCGTTTCATCGTCAGGGAGGCTGCCATGATCTCCGGTGCCGTTCGCGCCGTCGCCACCGACGCGGAGCTCGCCGAATGGGTGATCGACGCGCGTCAGCGGGTGATGGATCTCGTCTCCGACCTTTCGGACGAGGAACTCCTGGGCCCGAAGCTCGACATCGTGAATCCGCTGCTATGGGAGATCGGCCACGCCGCGTGGTTCGAGGAGAAGTGGGTCCTTCGCGTGGCCGGCCAGCAGCCCCCGATCCGGGAGGACGGCGACGCACTTTGGGA
>JALGZO010000044.1 GCA_025774865.1 bacterium
TTCATTCGCGGACGTCTCCCAGCTGGGCCAAGAAGACGGGGTGGCCACCGTCGCCTTCGTCGACGAAGTCCTCCTCGAGGACGTGAAGATCCCGATCCGTCAGCCACGCTCGGTACGTGTCGGAGTCCGCGTGACTCCAGTACATGGTGGCCCCGGGCACTCCCCGCCAGTCCGGCTCGGTTCCGGTCCAGGGCTTCCAACCCACGGAGATGAGGAGAAGGCCGCCGGGGACGAGCCAAGACGCGATCGAGTCGAAGACGCGCGGCTGTTCGTCGAGAGGGACGTGAATGATCGAGTAGAAGGCGACGATGGCTTCGAACGACTGCTCGGAAAGCCGAACGGCGGTGAGGTCGTCACATCGAAACTCGGCGTTCGGGATCAACGCTTTCGCTCGTCGGACCTGAACCGGGGAGAAGTCGATCCCGAGCACGCGGAACCGACCCGACAGGGCCTGCGCCACCGGGATGCCACACCCGCACCCGAGATCGAGGACGCGGTCGCCCGGGTTCAAGCGGGGCTCGAGCCACGCGAGGAATCGCCGGTACTTGGATCGCTCGTAGTCGAAGGAGTCGGACCGATAGGCCTCCGACACGAGATCATACCCATCGCGCACGATCTTCTTGGGATCCACGGGGCCTCTCGGGATCTCGGCGGCCGGTCCGCTGCGCGTCGCCGCGCCGGAGCGACAGACGCCGGCACTCCTCTGAGCCTAGCGTCGAGCACCGAATACTTCCAGGCCGAGCTTCCGGTGCCGTCGAGGTCCCGGCCGGCTTCAACGCAGCCCGCCAACTGGACGCCTCTTGCAGACCTTCGGATTCATCGCAATAGTAACACCACGCTGGCGGCTGAACGGCGCGGCGTTTCGCTCCCCGAGAACAGAACATGGGGGTGCGATCATGAAGCCGCGCGTCCTCCCCTTTGCTGCGATCTGTCTCGTCTCCCCGCCCGCGATTCCTTTCGCCCGCGACCTGTGGTGTGAAGACGGTACCCATTCGTGTCCGCACGCGTTGTTCGGGTGGACGCTCCATTTGGCTTCGAGTCCGTTCATTCCGAGTACGCGACTGGCGCTACGCTGGCGTGGTGAAGGGCTGAAGCCCGGAGCGTATCTCGACGGCTACTTCAGGGCCGAGCGACTCTCGGTGGGGCTCGCGGCGGACCCCGACGGCGGCAGCGACCCGCCACCCGGTGAGCCCGGCGGCGTGCCGGACGACAGCTTGCTCGCCACTGCCTCCGAGCCGCGTCCGAGCGCGCTGTCGCCGCGGGTCGTCCCGAATCCGGGTGGGGCCAGCGGCTATCTGATCTCATTCGGGGTCTCGGCGTCTGGGCCGGTGGAGCTGGAGATCTACAACGTGGCCGGACAGCGAGTCGCGACCTTGGTGAGCGCCCCGCAGGAAGCCGGAAGGCAGCGACTTCGCTGGAGAGCTCGAACGTCTCGGGGACACCCGATCGGCACCGGTGTCTACTTCGTCCGGTTGAAGACCAGCCAGGGCGTCCAGGCGACGAAATTCGTACACTTGGGCCGCTGAGGGTGTGAAGATTTGGCCGGAGCGGCGGGGGACCGATTTTCATGCGACCTGGAGACCGGCCCAGGCGTCTATCTGGTGAGGGCCGAGAACCCCTCTCTCGCGCGTACGAGGTGTGGATGCAGAACGAAGACCTTGAGGCCCGGTGGAGGCGGCTCCTCGAGCTGCTGACCCCGGTGCATGAGCAAGCCGCCGCGACGGCTCGAAGGCTGACCCGGTCGGAACCGGACGCCGACGATCTACTGCAGGCTTCGCTCTTGCGGGCGTTCGAGAAGCTCCACACTTTGCGCGACCCGGATCGCTTTCGGGGCTGGTTCTACGCGGTGCTCCTGTCGGTGCACCACACTCGGAATCGGTGGAGCTTCTGGCGACGGTTCATGCCGCTTGACGAAACGGACATGGAGCCGCCGGGAGAGGACGGAGCGCTGCAGCAGGAGGAGCGGGTGCGAGCGGAGCGTCTGAAGCGCGCCCTCGCGAGGCTTCCCGCACCGCAGCGCGAAGCAATCGTCCTCTTCGAGCTCGAGGGTTTCTCGATCGAGGAGATCGCAACCATGCAGGGCGTTTCGATCTCCGCGGTGAAGTCGCGGCTGTCCCGCGGGCGCCAACGGCTCCGCCGTCACTATGCGAGATTGTTCGGGAAATCCACCGGAAACGCCCCCGCCGGTCACCGGCTTCTAGCGGAAGGAGAGTCGCGATGAAGAACCCCAGAGCCGCCGACGACGCCTTGGCCTCGGACCTGCGAGCTTTGCGAGCTTCCACCGCGCGCGATCTTCCGTCGCTGGACGATGCGGTCGGGGCAATCCAAGCGGACGCATTGAGCGCCCGCAAACGGAGAGAGAGAACCGCAATGGACCTACTGAGGAAGCGGCCCGCGCTGGCCACTCTGGCCGGCGCCACCGCGCTGGCGATCGCTCTGATTTTCGTTCCGTTCTCTTGGGAGCGGACGGTGGGGCACGACGTCGCGCTCGAGATCCGCGGGAGTCAGTCGAGCGACGCCGAGCTCGACGGGATTGCCACGGGCCTGAAGGAATCGTTGCAGGCGGACGGCGTGAAGGTGATCGCGAACGATGGCGGCTGTCGTTTCGAGGCGTATTCGCCGATCGCTTCGCGGGCGAGCGTGAATGCGATCTTGATCGCCCTGGCGAACGACCTCGCCCGGGGCGGTCTGAACTCGTCGGCGCGGGTCGAGCCACGTATCGAGTCGATCAGCGGCAACGTGTACGCGTTCGCCGGAGATCAGATGATCGAGCTCACCGTGGAGCGCGCGGGCCGATCTTCCATCGAGATCGAGGACGACCTCCGGCGGCAGCTCGAGGACGCGGGCTTCGAGGATGCGCAGGTCTCCGTTTCGCTCTCGGGCGACGAGATACGGATCGATATCAGCGGCCAGGCGGAGGACGCAGACGGCGGAGATCGCAAGGAGGTACAGCTCAAGCTCGAGCGTCGCGGTGGTGGCGACGAACCGATGCAGGTCCAGATGCAACGCTTCGAGAGGACGCCGGGCATGACGGACGAACAGTTCCGTGCCCACATCGTCAGTGAGCTCGAGGCGCGGGGCGTCGAGAATCCGCAGGTCACCGTCGACGGTGACCGTGTGCAGATCGAGGCCGAACGGCGGATCGAGGAGTAGGCTCAGGGCGCGCTGCGGGCAAGTGCCGCGGCGCGCTCAGTCGCGGGCCCAGGGAAGGGTTCTGTTCGCTAACGCAACGTCCCCGCGCAGCAGCAGGAAGATGTACGACCCCAGGCAGAACTTCCCGAACAAGAGCGCGGTGAGCGCGACCACGACGAACGCCTGCAGCACGATGGCCGCGGTGGTCCACCCGGCCAGGAGAGAGACGCCGGCACCCAGCATGAAGGCGGCCGCCATGCCCATGGCGAATCGTCGGGGCGCCGGGGCCGGCCCGAGACGAGGCAGTCCCCGAGGCTTCGCTAAGAACTGATTGTGGATCGCGTTGAAGAGATTCCACTGGGGCAGGAGAGCGGCCCACCAGAGGACCGCCGAGAGGGCCAGGAAGATCGGCGCCGACTGGAGGAGGATCGCGACGAGCACCGTCGGCCCGATCACCAAGGGCTGGAAGTTCAGAGCTTTGAACTGCCGTTCGCTGGAGTCCTCGGCGACGTCTGAGAATCCTTGCTGCTTCACGAAGTTGGTTA
>JALGZO010000045.1 GCA_025774865.1 bacterium
GTCGCGACCCCGGCGGCTTCCCCGTCCGGGGAAGAAGGTCTGGATCGCGGCGGGAATCGTCGTTCTGGCGGCCGGTGTCGTTCTAGGGGCTGGAGCGGGCCTCAGGAGGCTCGCCACGCTGCCGGCGCTCGCGGTACAGAGCGTGGAGGTCGAGGGCGTCACCCGGGCTCGCGGTGACGATCTCCTGGAGCGCGCCGGGATCGTGATCGGCGATCCCTGGATCGGGCTGCCGATCGACGAAATCGAGTTTCGGGTCGAGGGCCACCCCTGGGTGCGGCAGGTTCGGGTGCGACGTCCCTGGCCGGGCGTCGTGAAGCTCCGTGTCACCGAACGCGTGCCTCTCGCCCGGTATCGGGTGAAGGGCGTGGACTTCGGTGTGTCGGATGACTTGAGGATGCTGCCGCAACTGGCCGCAGCGGACTCGCTCTTGCCGGAGCTCAGTGGCGATCTCGATGACGTGGTGCTCGCGCGGGGTCTGAAGTACGCTGAGGCACTCCGTCAGGCGGGGCTTGCCGGGACGGAGCCCCTGGAGCTCCGGCTTTCCGCGGGTTCTCCGGATCGGATCGTGCTCCCCCGCCGGGGGTTCTCGGCGCGGATCGAGGAGGCGGTGCCCCCCGCGGACGCCGTAAGAAACGTCGCGGCGTTTCTGGAAACGCTGGACGAAGAGGGGGAGGTCCGGGGTACGCTGCGTCTGATCTCGGTGGAGACGGCGGTGTGGGAGGCTGCGGCCTAGCGCGCGAGGTCGGGTGGGGAGGACGACGATGGCGGCGCAAGACATCCTGGCCGGTTTGGATCTCGGAACCAATCGAACGACAGCGATCGTCGGGGAACCGCTCGACGACGGAACGCTCCGGATCCTCGGCGTGGGGACGGCGCGCTCGCGAGGCATCAAGAAGGGTGTCGTCGTCAATCTCGAGCGCACCATCCAGTCGATCGAAGAGGCGGTGAGCGAGGCCGAGAAGGCGGCCGAGGTCGAGATCGGCTCCGTCACGCTCGGGATCGCCGGCGATCACGTGAAGAGCATCAACAGCCGAGGCGTGATCGCGGTTCGGAACCCCGACAACGAGATCACGCGAAGCGACGTCGCGCGGGTGATCGAGGCCGCGCGCGCGATCGCCTTGCCGGGCGACCGCGAGATCATCCACGTGCTGCCGCAAGAGTTCACCGTCGACGATCAGGGCGGCATTCACGACCCCGTCGGAATGATCGGCGTCCGGCTCGAGACGGAAGTTCACGTGATCACCGGCGCGAGCACTCCGATCCAGAACCTGCTGAAGTGCGTGCGGCGTGCGGGCCTCGACGTGGACGACGTCGTCTTGAGCTCGGTGGCCGTCAGCTACTCCGTCCTCACGCAAGACGAGATGGAGCTCGGGGCCGTCCTGGTCGACATCGGGGGCGGCACGACCGACATCGCGGTCTTCGCGGACGGTGGGCTCAAGCACACGGCGGTCGTGGGGGTGGGTGGATCCAACGTGACGAACGACATCGCGATCGGGCTGCGGACCCCGCTGGCCGCCGCCGACGAGATCAAGCGGGGCCACGCTTCGCTGCTGCCCGTGGAAGGCGGCGATGAGATCCTCGTCGTCCCCGGCGTCAACGGACGTCCGGAGCGCTCGGTGAGCCGCGAGATCCTGAACTCGATCGTGCGTCCGCGGATGGAGGAGATCCTCGCGCTCTCCTATCGCGAGGTGAAGAAGACGGACTACTGGGATCTCCTGGCCGCGGGGCTGGTCCTCACCGGTGGCGGCGCGCTCCTCTCCGGAACGCTGGCGCTCGCCGAGCACCTGTTCAACCTGCCGGCGAAGCACGGGGTGCCGCAGGGGGCCATCGGCTACGAAGAGCTCGTCCAGTCTCCCGAGTACGCGACGGGGACCGGGCTCTTGAGTTACGCGCACCGTCAGGTCGACCTCGACACAGTCGGTAACGGGCGAGGGCAGATCCTCGAGAGGGTCACCGGAACGATGCGGAGGTGGGTCGCCGAATTCTTCTGACCGGCCGGGTCACCGGCCGGTTTTTCGTAGGCAGTCCCATTCGGAATGTGTATGGATGGGCTCGGTGTGGATGGGGAAAGACTTTCGGGTCTTCGTGTGAGGTGGAGAACATGCCTATCGAGTTCGTGGAGGAACCCCAAAGGCTCGCTTCCATTCGGGTGATCGGTGTCGGCGGAGCCGGCGGAAACGCGATCAACCGCATGATCGAAGGCGGGCTGACCGGCTGCGAGTTCTTCGCCGCCAATACGGATCTTCAGGCCCTCGGGGCCAACATCGCTCCCGTCAGACTTCAGATCGGACAGACCGTGACCCGCGGGCTCGGCTCAGGCGGGAATCCGGACGTGGGCCGGCGCTCGATCGAGGAAAGCCGCGACCTCATCGCGGAGTCCCTCGAGGGTTCCGACATGGTCTTCGTGACGGCCGGTATGGGAGGCGGCACGGGGACCGGAGCGGCCCCCATCGTCGCGGAGATCGGGAAGGAGCTCGGCGCGCTGACCGTGGGCGTGGTCACGAAGCCGTTCGAGTTCGAGGGTCGCCAGCGCGCGAAGCAGGCCAAGGAAGGGCTCGCGGCGCTGAAGCACGCGGTCGACACGCTCATCGTGATTCCGAATCAGCGTCTGCTCTCGATCGTGCAGAAGGACACGACGCTCGAGGAGGCGTTCCGTCTCGCCGACGAGGTCCTGCTTCAGGCGACTCGCGGCATCTCCGACTTGATCTCCGTGCCGGGTCTCGTGAACCTGGATTTCGCCGACGTGAGAACCGTGATGGCGAAGATGGGTGATGCCCTCATGGGGACGGGGAGCGCGAGTGGCGACAACCGGGCGGCGGACGCGGCGCGGCAGGCGGTCACGAGCCCGCTCCTGGAAGAGGTCTCGATCGCGGGAGCGAAGGGAGTGCTCGTGAACATCTCCGGAGGCAACGATCTCTCGTTGACCGACGTCAACGACGCGACGTCGATCATCTACGAGGCGGCCGGTGAAGACGCGAACATCTTCTTCGGCGCCGTGATCGACTCGGGCTTCAACGGCGAGATCCGGGTCACCGTCATCGCCACGGGAATCGGCGACTCGTCCTACGCCGAGCAACGCCCCGAGCGCGAAGTCGTGGCCCAGCCGGTGAAGGATCAGCCGGTCACGCTCACGGCGGTGGATCTCGACCGACCGGCGTTCCGCCGGGGTGAGAAGAAATCCGATCCGGAGCCGGCGAAGCGCGTGATCCGCTCTTTCATCGACGACGATCTGGAGACGCCGACGTTCTTGCGCAAGCAAATGGATTGACGTCGGCCCCGGGGTGACTCGCAGGCGAAAGAGTGCAGTCCTCGGGTTCGGCCCTGCCGTTCTGTTTGCGCTCGCCTTCTCCGTCGTGGCCGCCGCCCTGATGGTCGGGCCGGCGGACCGCTCTCACCGCATCCCCGACGGCGCCGTCAGTCGCTTCGAGGCACAGACGCTCGCGTCGGGGCGGTGGATCGCCCCCGAGCCGCCCGAGGCCGCCGCTTTCAAGATGTCGATGGTGCTCGTGAGGGACGGAAAGCGGTTCGGCAAGGACTACCCCGGGTTCGCGCTGCTGCTCGCGCCCGGCGAACGGGCGGGCCTCGAGTGGCTCGTCAATCCGCTCCTGGGCGGATTCCTCGTGTTCGGTACGTTTCTCCTCGGGCGGGCGCTCTACGACGCC